>NZ_JAAOQS010000156.1:0-18454 GCF_011603105.1 Rhodococcus sp. A14
GGGTGGGCATGGCCGTCAGTTCAGGGTGTAGAGCGCCTGGGGGGTGGCGGCGTAGGCGGTGTCGTAGTCGGCTGCGGTCAGCGCGTCGACGGTGCCGACCCGGGAGCGTTTCTGCCAGTCCTGCCCGTCTCTGCTGCGCCAGGCGTACCCGTCCTCGTCGATTCCCCACAGGGCATCGCCGGCGCCGGCGATCATCAGCAGGCGGGGGGCGCCCGGCACGGGCGAGAACGTGCGGGCGCCGGTGGTGCTGTGTTCCAGACCCGCCGGTGTCACCGCCCACACCCCGGAGTTGGTGATCGCCAGCGCGGGGGCGACCAGCCTCGCGCCCGGTGCCCAGGTGGTGCCGCTGTCGGTGGAGACGAGCAGCCCGTCGGTGCCGTCGAAGCCCACGAGGACGCGTCCGTCCGTGGCGAGGGCATGAAAATCGACCTGTCCCGCCAAGGAGCGGTCCATCCAGCTCGTGCCGCCGTCGGTGCTGCTGCGCAGCCCCAGCGGGTTCGCGGCGAAACTGGAAGCGCTGGGGTGTCCGGAGGCGAAGACGATGTCAGTGTTCGGTACGCCGGTCAGGCCCATGAAGTCGTCGTCGGAGGCGCCCACGCGGGACGTCGCACCGGAGGGGTCGATGGTGAAGATGCCGGTGTGGGTGCCGGCCAGCACGGTGCCGTCCGCGCCCACGTGCAGTCCGTGCAGATGAGTCAGTTCGGAACGCAACTCCACCGCCGGAACGGCGGCGTCGGGTGTGGTGGGCTCGTCGGTTTGCGAGGAGCAGCCGGCAAGGACGAGCAGGGCGGCGATGCCGGTGGGCAGCAGGGTGCGGGCGATCCGATTGATAGGCATAGGGGGTCTCGTTCTGTGCTCGGCGGGATGAGTACAGGGGCGTTCGCATCGAAGCGTGCCGCCCCGGGGTACTGGGGTGGAGAGCGTTGCGGCGGAGGTTATTCGGTGTAGGACAGGGTGGTCATCATCCCGGCCTCACCGTGATACAGGTTGTGGCAGTGCACCAGCCACTGGCCTGGGTTGTTCGCGTCGAGGTCCACCTTGACGGTCTGGTTCGGCAGCACCAACGTGGTGTCCTTGCGGGGGCCGGTGCCCTGGCCGTCGACGACCTGGAAGGTGTGCCCGTGCAGGTGCATGGGGTGAAACATCATGGTCTGGTTGATAAACCGCAGCCGCACCCGCTGGCCCTGGGAGATCTCGAGCGGGGTGTGCTCGTCGTAGGTGGCGCCGTTGATCGTCCACCGGTACCCGGACATGTCCATGCCCAGCATCAGCTCGTGCACCCGGTCCGGGGCCCGGCGGTCGAGCCGGACATCCTCGCGGGCGCGTAGCGCCAGGCCGGTGATCGGGGGTGCGTCGAGCTCGGATGGCCGGATGGCCGGATCGGGTCGTTCACCGGCTCCGGTGCGGATCACGGCGAACCCCTGGCCCTGCTTGCCCTCGGCGGAGGCGACGAGGGGGAAGACGCCGTCGCCGAGGGTGACCATCGCGTCGAAGCGCTCACCCATGCCGATCAGCAGCGAGGATCCGGTGACCGGCTGCACCGGGTATCCGTCGCTGTGGGTGACGGTCAGCTGATGGCCGCCGACGGCGAGGCGGAACGCGGTGTCCGCCCCGGCATTGATGATTCGCAATCGCACGCGTTGACCGGGGCGGGCGCGCACCGTGAACGGGTCGGCGCCGAGGGTGCCGTTGATCAGGTAGTAGGGGTATTGCACGTCGCCGGTGTCGGCACCGAGCGGATTCGCCGGGTCGGTCTGGGCCGCCATGTCCATTCCGGACATGCCGCCGTGGCCTTCCATGCCGCTCATCATCGGCATCCCGCTGCGGCGCAGGGTATCGAGTTGCTGGTCCGGGCTGCCGCCGGCCACCCCGTCGAGCCAGTCGTCGAGGACCAGGACGGCCTCGAGGTCGTAATCGGTGCCCTCGGCGGGATCTTCGACGATGACCGGGGCGTAGAGGCCCCGGTCGAACTGCATCCCGACATGGGGGTGGAGCCAGTGGGTACCGGCGTCGGGGGCGAGGAATTCGTAGGTGAACGGGCTGTGGGGGGCGATGGCGGACTGGGTCAGCCCGGGCACCCCGTCCATGTCGTTGCGCAGCGCGACGCCGTGCCAGTGGATGGTCGACTCGGCCGGGAGTTCGTTGCTCAGTTCGGCGCGGAGCAGATCCCCACGGCGCAGCCGGATTTCCCGGCCGGGAATCCGGTCGTTGTAGGCCCAGGTATCGACCTGGACACCGCCCAGATCGATCCGGGTAAGGCCGGCTTTCAGCGACGCCGTGACCGTGTTCCCGGTCCCGATGTTGGTTCGGCGGACCTGCTCCGCCGCCTTCACGGCCGTCGAGTCGGGGCCGACGTACGTGGTCGCCGGTGCGGTGCCGCCGCTGCTGCACGCGGTCACCGTCGCGGCCGCCCCCAGACCGGCCAGCGCCAGAAAGTTCCGGCGCGACAGGCGGGCGCCGCCGGGAAACTGCTCGATCATCCGCAACTCCTCTTTCGGGCGCCGATCACGGCCCAGTGGGTACGCCCCGAGAACCCCACCCAATCTACGTAGTTACATAGTAGATGGGGTGGGGTGGGCACCTGACCAGCACGTTGACCGGGACCTAGCCGGCGGCCGGTACCTCGTCGTCCTCGGGTACCGCCTTCTCGGCAGGGGGTGGGGAGAGCCGGTCGGACCGGTCGAGCAGATACAGGGCACCCACACACACCGCCCCGACGACGGTCAGCGCCACCCAGATCAGCGCACCCAGATCAGCGTCGCGCAGGATCCCGAAGACGGCGCCGGTGCCCAGGTTGCCGAGCAGAATGCCGGTCCCGACGACCGTGTTGTAGAAGCCGTAGTGGGTGGCGACCAGCCTGCCACCGGACAGGGCGACAACGGTGTCCATCTCGAACGGAAACACCGCGGCGGTACCGACCGCCAACAGCGCCGCGGTCAGCACCAGGGCACCGGCGGCGGTCCACCCGCCCAGCGCGGCCGAACTCGGCACCGCGATCAGCGGCAGGAACGCCGCCGCCATGACCGCCATCCCGACGACCAGGGACCGCCCTGAACCCCACCGGCGAGAGAACCAGGAGGTGATCCGCAGCTGTCCGGCGATCGCCACCACCCCCGACACCACGAACAGCGAGGTCACCAGCGCGGTGTCGGAGCGGTCGTCACCGACCACCACCGCCGCCTGCAGGGGCAGCGCCAGATAGATCTGGAACGAGAGCACATAGGACCCGATCATCGCCACTCCGAACAGCACGAAGGGCCGGTTGGCCACCACTACACGCCAGTCCTCGAGCACCGAGGTCTTGGCCGCGGCCGTCTCGGCCCGATGCGCGGGCAGCGCCCAGATCTGCACGATCGTCAGCACAGCGAAGACCGCGGCCGCCGCCAGCGAGGTGACCCGGAAATCGAGGGTGGTCAGGGCGAGCCCGACCAGGGGGCCGAGCAGAATGCCGGCTTGATAGAAGACGTTGAAGGTGGCGAACGCCTCGACTCGCCTGGGCCCGGCGTCGGCGGCCAGATAGGCCCGCACGGCCGGGTTGAACAGTGCACCGGCGAACCCGGTGGCGACCGACGCGAGCAGGATCGCCGGCAGTGATTCCACGGCCGCGAGCAGGACGAAACCGGCGACCCGCAGCAGGCAGCCGGCGACGATGAGCGGTTTGTAGCCGAGGCGGTCGGCGAGGGTGCCGCCGAGGAGGAACATCCCCTGCTGAGAGAAGTTCCGCATGCCCAGCACCAGCCCGACCGCCCACGCCGCCAACCCCAGGGGGCCGGCCAGGTATCCGGCCAGATACGGCATCAGCATGTAGAAGCCGACGTTGATGGAGAACTGGTTGACCATCAGCACCTGGCTGGGTCGGTCGAAGCTGCGGAACTGGGTCAGAAGGTTCTTCATGAAGCGCTCTCGGTGGGGTCGATTACGGTGGCGCACCGGGTCCAGGACGAGGCGACGTGGTCGGTCGGGTGGTCGATGGTCGCCGGTTCGGTGGGCGGGTTGGCGTCGAGCAGGTCGTGCTCGGCGCAGTAGTCGTCGTTGTAGATGGTGTCGAAGTAGCGCTGCGGGCCGTCCGGGAAGATGGCCGCGACCCGGGTCTCCGGCGGGCTGGTGCGGGCGATCCAGCCCGCCGTCAGGGCGACGGCACCGACGCTCCAGCCGCCGCTGGCGTGGTGCGTGGCCGCCAGGGTCCGGCAGGACCAGACCGCTTCGTGCGGGGCCACCCAGTGCACCTCGTCGAAGGCGGGGTAGTCGATGTTGTCGGGATAGATGCTCGAGCCCAGCCCACGCATGAGCCGGGTACTGGCCGGTTGCCCGAAGATGGTCGATCCGACGGTGTCGACGCCGACCAGTTTCAGGTCGGGGCAGAACCGGCGCAGCACGCGGGCGACGCCGGCGGAGTGTCCGCCGGTGCCCACCGAGCAGACCAGGGTGTCGACGCGGCCGAGCTGGGCGATCAGTTCGAGGGCGAGTGACTCGTACGCGTCGACGTTGTCCGGGTTGGTGTACTGATCCGGGCACCACGACCCCGGATGGGCGCCCAGGAGTTCGCGAACCTTCTCCCGCCGGGCCTGCTGCCAGCCCCCGGTGGGATGCGGTGTGGTGACCAACTCGACGTGGGCGCCGTAGGCGGCGAGCATGTTGTGCACGATCGGCTCCAGGCCGGGGTCGGTGACCAGGGTGACGGGATGGTGATGGGTGATCCCCGCCAGGGCCAGACCCAACCCGAGGGTTCCGCTGGTGGATTCGATGATCATCGCCCCGGGCGCGAGGTCGCCGCGCGCCTTGGCTTTCTCGACCATGTGCAGGGCCGGGCGGTCCTTCATCCCGCCGGGGTTGGAGCCTTCGAGTTTGGCCCAGAAGCCCCGGCCGGTGTCAGCGAACGGTTCCCCGATCCACAGAACGGGGGTGTTGCCGACCATGGTGCTCGGCTGCGGGCAACGGTGGGCGGTGGTGAGCAGGTGGGCGGCGGAGGGCGGTGGAACGAGTGTGGAGGGAACAGCACTGTTCATGATGAGTAAATCCCTGTATCTGACTGCAACGACGGCAGTAGGCGAGTGATGGGCAGCATGAGCTGGGCCATGAGGAGAAGTCCTCAGATGGCCTGCGGGCTGCCGATCAGCACCTGTTGATACAGAGTTCGTTCAAGACGGTCCGGCCGTGCCGGATGGGAATGGGAAGATCCGGCGGGGCCCGCGGCGTGCGCGGCGCCGACATCAGCACCAGCACCACAGCCAGGGCCATCGCGACGACCGCGGCGACGGTCAGCGGGCGGAGCGGATTGTCGGATCGGGGCATGGCGACGACGGTGTGCGCCTCATGCGACAGGTGGGTCGATCCGTCGTCGATGTGCGGGTGCCCGGGAGCCGATTCCTCGGCCGGCAGCGAGGTCGACGGGGTGACGTGGGCGTGCACGTCGTCGCCCCGGTGATCGTGGGCGAGGAAGATGCCGCACTGGGCGATCGTGTGCGCGAGTAAATACAGGGCAGCGGCGACTGCAATGACCGTCCGCATACGCGGGGGGCGTATCGCAAGGGCCGTCACAATTTCCCGACTGTAGCAGCCGTGACCTGGGCGTTGGTCCAGATAACCGGGGGGTGCGTGGGTATGCGGTGTCGATTCCCGCAGGTCACCAGGCCATCGGCAGGCACCACATCGTTCCGGTCACCTCGAGCACGGACAGCGCGAGCGGGGCGGCGGTCAGCACGGCAGCCACGGCCGCCGACAACACCCGCACCCGCACCTTCGCGGACCGTGGCGGACCGTGGCGGCGGGGACGCCAGTCGTCCGGCCCGGTCCAGAAGGGCGATGTTTCCGGCGCCGAGGGCGCCGTCGGGGACCTGGGCCGGAGCGCTCAACGCGAGCAGCCCCGAGAGCAGGGTTCGCGAGCCGTGCGCACGGGCGGCACGGTCGTCCGCGCACATCTCCAGCAGGCGAGCCACCTGCACCGCGCCGGCGGTGAACAGGATGATGCCGGGCAGGGAGGTGGCCAGCACCCGCAGGACGGCGAGTGTCGGCGCGTGGTGTCCGGCCGAATGGGCACGTTCGCGGGCGAGGACGGCCTGGATCTGCCGGTCATCGAGGGCAGCGAGGGCGGCGGTGGTGATCACCACGGCGTGCGGGCGACCGGCGGCGCAGTAGGCGGCGCGCTCGGGATTGTCGATGACCACGGCATCGATGCCGCGCACCCGGCGGCCGATGAGACGGGCCCGGCGGGCGTGTCCGTGGGTTCGCCGCCGCAGCCGCACCAGTCCGACCGCGAGTCGGCAACTGATCCACGCGGTGGCCGACACCGCCGCCGCGGCCGCGGCGACTCCGGCCATCTCGTACGTGGTGTCGGCACCCCGAGCGTTTCCTGCAGCCGGGCCAGGCACACACCGAGCATCGACCCGCCGGGCACAGTCCGAGACCGGAGGAGGTCGACCACCACCAGCAGTGCGGCCATCGCCCACGAGAGCACCACGCTGCCGATGGCCGCCGTCCAGGCGATCGCGCCCAGTCGCGGGGCGTGACCATCGTGGGTGAGACGCCGCAGCACCGGGGGGCCGAGAACGGCAACGAGCCCGCTGAACAGCAGGAAACACGCCGCCGCGCTCATCACTGGGCGGCGTCCTCGTCGGTAGCCATCCGTTGCAAGGCAACCCGAAGGCCGGCGGCCTCCTCCTCGCTCAACTGCTCGAAAAAGTGGGTCAAGACCACATCGGACCTACCGCCGGAGTGGAAGGCCTCCCGCATCAGCCGGGCACTGTGCTCCTCCCTGGTCAGGGTGGGCCAGTACCGGAATGCCTTGCCGCTGCGCTCACGCTCGAGCCATCCCTTGCGGTGCAGGTTGTCCATCGTCGACATCACGGTGGTGTACGCGATCTCCCGGCCCCGGGCCATGTCGTCGAACACCTCACGAACCGTGGTCGATCCCTCTCGATCCCACAGCCGTTCCATCACCACCGCTTCGAGTTCTCCGAACCCGCGCACCCGCATCGCGCCCTCCCACCGTCTTCGTCGTCCCAGCGTACGACGTCCCGGCCCGCATCCCGCCCCTCGGTCCAGCGTCCACCTGCGGCAACGTCTCAGAACGCACTTTATCTACTATCTACGTACGTAATACGTATATTGGTTCGAGAACTGACACATCCGAAGGGGAGCGGAACCACGACATGGGTGACCCCGTACCGGTCGGAATTCCCTGGTTTGTGCCGGTTTCTGGCTGTCATCGTGTGCTGATCGTGGCCCTCTGGCCGCGACATACTCAGCAGGGTCCCGCTGCCGGGCTACCCGTCGCCACCGCGACGGGCCGCGGAAGCGACCAGGTCGAACTGGGCCGACTCGCCGCCGCAGCAGCGCTACAGCCGTGTCCGACCGCAAAAGGCGGCGGCCGTGTCCGAGACCGTCGCCATCGGAGCGCTGGGAGGAATCACCGCCAGCTACCTCGGATCGACCACCGAGGTCGATCTCGGTGCCGCCCTGGGCGGCGAGCCGACCTTGATCAATGTATGGGCCTCCTGGTGTGGGCCCTGCCGGGAGGAGATCCCCGTCCTCGAGGCCTACGCACACACCCCGGACGCGATCCGTGTGGTCGGCATCGATGTCGAAGACAGCTCCACCGCCGCGCTTGCGTTACTCACCGAATTGGGGGCGCACTATCCGTCCTTCGGTGACACCGATGCCGCCGCCATCCGCGGCGCCCTCACCGCGCCGTCGGTGCTGCCGCTGAGTTTCCTGCTGCGCCCGGGTGGCTCGATTCCGCGCATCACCCACGCCCGCGACCTTCGGCGACCCCGCCCAGATCCACCGAGCTGTCAGCGATGCCATGACCACACCGACGCCGCAGCGGCGCACGGTTCGCCGGAGAGCAGTCCCCGCCGCCGTCTGCGCAGCTCTGCTCACCGCGGCTGGCTGTAGCCCTGGCGATCGGGCTCGCCCTGCTCACCGGACCTTGGGGGGTGTTCGTCGCCTGGATCCGGGACGAGTTCGTCACCACCGTCGTCCTCCCCATCCGACACGATGGGAACCGTGAGAAACAAGTGAATAGCGGCACAGAAGTGAAGGAAGTGTATTAGCGTTACGGCGTGTCGTCTTGACTTGTCGCGCCGGTCCAGTATTTGCCTCACCGCCGAATATCCGGCGTGACTGCTCAGAAGGGACCTGCGATGCGCGGCATCACCACAGCGACGCTGACCGCCTGCACGAGAAGACTGCCCACCCTCGCGCTGGGTGCCTCGACGGCAGTGGCCCTCGTGGTCATCGCGGCCCCGCCCGCCTCGGCCGCCCACGGGGCCGATCATGCGGATTCGCCGACTGTGCTCGCCGCGGCGCTGGCCGATGCGGTCACCATGGTCGCCGATGCGGCGCAGCCGGACGTGGTGGTGGTCGATCCCAGCCGCTGGCAGACCGTCGCGAACATCGCGGCCGCCAGCCTGCGAAACGCCGAGGCCAACGGCTCGCTCGCCGACGTCTTCGAGGCCCAGCACCTGCTGGCCGGATGCCTGAGCGGATTTGCCGCTGCCGGGTCCGCCGGTTCCGATGTGCTCGGTGCCTGCGCCGACGAGCTCGCCGCCGTCGACGGCGGCATAGCTCCGAGGTTGTTCGCCGCACTCGAACTCGGCGACGTCTCCGAATCCGCCGGCCCTGGGATCTTCGACCACACGACCGAGCCGGCCGAGGCTGCGGCGTCACCCGAATCGGAGCCAGCCGAGGCCACCGCTCCGAACCCGGACGAGGACAAAGACGGCGCCACCGCCGGCACCGGTTCCGGAACCGGTGATGCCGGGGGCGCCACCGATCCGCAAAGCGAGGACCCCGACCATTCCGCCGGAACCCCGGCCCCCTCACCCGAGGCGGACACCGGCGACGACGACACCGCGGCCGTGGACGGAACCCATACTCACGACGGCACCGACACCGCCGATACCGATACCGCCGACGACGTGACCGGTGAGAAAGAGGCCGGTGAACAAGAGAGCGAGGACGCCGCGACCGCGGCCCCGCAGCAGCCACGCACCTGGAATCGCCCCGGGACCAAAGAATTCGTGGCACCCAGCGCGGGCACCGTCACCGCCACCATGGGGGATGGACGTGGACACGAAGGCATCGACATCGCCAACACCCTCGGCGCGCCGATCGTCGCTGTCGCCGACGGCGAGGTCATCGACGCCGGCCCCGCCCAAGGGTTCGGACTGTGGGTCCGTATCCGGCACGACGACGGCAGCATCACCACCTACGGGCACAACAACGACAACCTGGTCGAGGTGGGAGAGCGGGTCAAGGCTGGACAGCAGATCGCCACCGTCGGCAACCGCGGCAATTCCACCGGCCCGCACCTGCACTTCGAAATCGAAGACCCGGACGGGGAAATCGTGGACCCCGTCAAGTGGCTGGCCAAACGCGGAGCCTCCATTGTCGGACTCGACTGATCTGACTGCTCTTCCCCGTCCCCCGCGCGGTCAGGGGGACAGTCGGCGACAGACCTCCTGCAGTCGCACACAGCAGCGGTGGAAAGGGACGGTGGTCGGTGATGATCGACGTCGAGGACAGCATCGTCATCAACCGCCCCATCGGTGAGGTCTTCGCCTTCGTCGCCGACCAGACCAACGCACCCCGCTGGCAGAACGGACTCGAACAGGTCCGTCGGACCACCGACGGACCACCCGGGTGGGCACCAAACATGTTGTCGTCCGCAAGTTTCTGGGGCGGAGGCTGGAACTGATCAAACGAATACGCCCGCTACGAGCCGAACGCGGAGATCGCCTTCACCGGTGCGTCCGGGCCAGGCCGCTTCGAGGTGACGTACCGGACCGAGGAGACCGCCGAGGGAACCCGGGTGAGCTGCCACATGCGGATGGAGCAGAAGGGGCTGTTCGCCCTCGGTGACCGGGTGGTCGCGGCGAGCCTGCGGCGGGACTTCGCCGCCAACCTCCGAAACCTCAAGGCATTGCTCGAAACCCGCGCAGAGTAACCGCCGACCGGCCGCGACTTACGTCGACATACTGGGCACCGCCCGATTTCAGCGATCTCCGGTACCCGTATCTGGTCAGTCCGCGCGGCTGTACACCGCCAGCACCAGCGCGGCGAGCACCACGAATCAGGACGGCGGTGGCATGCACGAGGTGGGTCGGGTCCCGCAGCAGATCCCGGTCGGCCTGCGACCAGCGCGGCTGCGCCGCGACGGTCGCGGCGTGGTCGATCGAGCGGGTGTAGAGCACCACACCACGGTGGCGGCCAGGTTCAGCAGCAGCTTGAACAGCACCCAGTAGTGGCGCAGCAAGCCCCACGCCGTGCCGAGCGAGCAGATCAACCTGGTGACCAGTGAGGCCAGCGCCAACGGCAGCAGCACCGCGTCGGCGAGCATCGCCATCACCTGATAGCCCCCGCGCACCTGGTCCGGATCGGCGCCGATCCGCGTGGCCGCGGCCACCACCGGGTACGTGACGATGGCGCGCGCCCAGCAACATTTGCACGAGTTCGTCCGCGACCTGCTCACCGACGCCGCGGAGACGGGCGAGGTCCGCGACGACGCCACCGCCGATGAGCTGAGCTGGTACGTGCTACACGCGGTCACCGCGGCCGAAGGACTCGACTCACCCGCCGCCGTGCACCGGCTCGTCGCGATCATCCTGGCCGGACTGCGGCCGCAGCGCTGACCGCGATCTCCGCACCCCGACCGCCGGTGGGGTGCGAGCTCAGGCCGTCCGGCGTGCGCGAGAAACAGCGGAATCGCCACGAAACCCCGGTCCGCCTGCCCGCGGCGAGTCTGGTCACCGATCCAGTCCTCGGCTTCCCCGGAGGTGATCGCGCCGACGGCAGAGGCGGCGTGGGCGATGCCGGTGAGCATCGGCAGCAGCGTGTGGTCGGTGAACACCCCGGTGTGGACTTCGATCTGGGGGTCGATGAAGCCGGTGTCGAGGAGGAGGTTGCGGTAACGGCGGGCCGCCCGCGGCGCGGCGACGGTGTCGGCACGGGCGTGGACGATGATGCGGGTGAGTTCGGGGTGATCGGAGTCGATGAAAAACCCGTCCCAGTCCTGCCCGATCAGAACAATGCGCCCGCCCGGGGCCAGCACCCGGTGCGCCTCGGTAAGCGCCGCAGTGGGATCGGGGATGTCGTGAAAGACCTTCTCCGCCCGGTAGCCCGCACCGAGTGATCGGCGAGCGGAAGCTCGGCTGCATCCGCCTTCTCGAATCGGGAATGCGGCCACCGGCTGCGGGCGAGGGTCAGCATGTGCTCGTCCAGGTCGATCCCGAGACCATCGAATCCCTGCTCGGCCATCTCGGCGACGGCGCGGCCGGCGCCGCAGCCCCTATCGAGGACCGTCACCCCCGGCGGGGCGGCCAAAAGTTCGATCGATCGTGCCCGCAGCGGCGCGGCACCAGGGTAGTTGTCGATGACGTCGAGGAGCGCGACCAGGGCCTCGGTGTCGGTGTCGGTGGAAGTGTCGGTGGTTGAAATGACAGCCAGCGTGCGACTTCATGTTGACATGAAGTCAAGCGAGGACGTCGGCTGGTGGAGCATCGGTGAGGTCTCCGAGCGGTTCGGGCTCGCCACGTACTGCGCCACTGGGAAACGGTGGGGTTGCTGCACCCGGCGAGAGAAGGCGGGTCGCGCCGCCGGTACGAGAAGTCGGATGTGTACGCGGTGGCGATGATCTTGCGCGCGAAGGAGGCCGGTTTCGGTCTCGACGACATCCGGGAGATGTTCGACACCGACGACCCGGTGAGGCGCAAAGCCATTCTCGGGCGACACCGCGATGCCCTCGCGGTGCGGATCGCGCAGGCACAAGCCTCGCTCGCCCTGATCGATTGCGCGCTCGACTGCGATCACGACGACATCGCGTCCTGTCCCCACTTCCACGCGGCGATCGACGCCCGGATCGGCGCGCTCACCCCGCTGTGACGTCGTCAGCGGCCAGGTCCACCGGTCGACCCACCCACCGTGACGGCCAGACCAATGGGGATCAGGGCCGGGTCGCGTGCACGTAGTGCAGCAGCGGTCGGCGGTCGCCGCTTCCGGTGATCTCGAATCCGGCGCCGCTGATCAGCCCGGCGAGTTCGTGGATCGGGTTGTGTTGCATGGCGTGCCCGCTGAGCATTCCGACGAGGCGGTTCGCGATGCGGCTGCGCGGTGGCCGGAAGTCCGCGATGAACAGCCGACCACCCGGCCGGAGCACCCGGAACGCCTCCCGCAGCGCGGTGGCCCTCAGCTCGGGTGGAATATGGTGCACGGCCAGGCTGGAGATCACCAGATCGATCGACGCGTCGTGCAGCGGCAGGGCTTCGGCGCCCGCGAGCCGGAATGTGCAGTGCGGTGGTGCGACGCGCCGGGCGTAATCGATGACCGGCGGCGACGGGTCGATCCCCACCACGCGCCCGCCCGGCAACACGGCGCGGGCCGCCCGGCGGGAGAAGTAGCCGGTGCCACAGCCGATGTCGAGCACCTCGTCGCCGGGCTGCGCCCCGGCGAGTGCCACCAGCCCGTCGAAGACCCGGCGGCGGAAACCACCGAATCCCACCGCGGAAAAGAACTCGTACAGTCGCGCCCGCCGAATCAGTCCTCCGCTCCCGTCGTCAGCATGACCATCGGGGCCGCCCAGCAGTTTCCGACCGAGTCCCATGCGAAGTCCTCCCTATGGTGAGTGACCGTCGAGGTGCGGATATCAGTGGCTGACCAGCCGCGCGGGGTCGAGGTCGAGTCGCCGCAGAAGCTGCGCAGTGAGCGCCACGCCGATCGTCGAGACCGACATGGCCGCAGCCCTTCCGCGGGCGTGACCCGGTTATGCGTCGGTTCGTTGCCGAGTGTCGGCGGCGAACCCCCGCAAATCGGTGAGGGTTTTGTGAAGATTCGTTGAAGAAGAGGACCGGTCGAGTGCGCCCGGAGCTGGCACGGTATTGAGTTGAGGAATCGGCGGGTCACAACCCGAGGAGAGTGTGCACCGATCAGGTGGCACTCGTTCGGGTGGGTGTCGTGCGGTGCGAAAGGGGTGGCACACCTCTACCTCGACGTCACGGTGTCTGATTCGACACCCCTCACCGCCGCTTTCTGGTGCCGGCCGCCGGTGCTGTGCACGCGCCGGACGCAGCGGCGCTGACGTCTAGATGACCACCCGCAAGTGTTCCGAGGAGCGAGATGAACAGTTCGGGGTCCGCGGAGTCGGCGCCGGTGAACGCGGTGCTGACCGCTGAAGGAATCGAGAAGAGCTTCCGGCAGGGATGGTGGCCGGCCCGCCGCGATTCCCCGGTACTGCGGGGCGTGGATCTCGTGCTGCAGCCGGGCGAGGTGGTCGGGCTGACCGGGGAGAACGGGTCGGGGAAGTCGACGTTGATGAAGATCCTCGTCGGAGAGTACCGGCCGGACGCCGGCACCGTGACCCGGTCGGGGCGGCTGGGCTACTGCCCGCAGCAGCCGGTGGTCTACGAGAGGTTGACCTGCGACGAACACTTCGAATTGTTCGGTTGCGCCTACCGGATGACCCCGAACGAGGAGCGGCGGTCCCGCCGGGGACTGTATGCGGCGCTCGGCTTCGAGCGCTACGCGGACACCCGCGCCGACCGGCTGTCCGGCGGTACCCTCGCGAAACTCAACCTCGGGTTGGCGATGCTCGCCGACCCAGAGGTGCTACTGCTCGACGAGCCGTACTCCGGATTCGACTGGGACACCTACCTGCGGTTCTGGGAACTGGTGGCACAGCGCCGGGAAACCGGCCACTCGGTGCTGATCATCAGCCACTTCGTCACCGACGAGCACCGATTCGACCGCATCGTCGACCTGCGCAACGGGATGGCGGCGGCGAGATGAGAGGCGAGAATCACCCGCCGGGGGCGCCGGGCGAGGTCGCGCTACTCGTCCACCGATTCCTGGTCGACTACGCCCGCAACCCGGTCAACATGCTGGTGCTGGTGCTGGTCCCGGTGGTGTTCGTGATCGTTGCGGCCGGGTCGATGGCCGATGCCGCGAAACTGCTCGGCGGCGCGGGCGGGCCCGCGGTGGAAACCGCGACCGCCGGCTGGGCGGCGGGATTCCTCGCCGGTATCGCCATGTTCTTCCAGATCAGCGCCGCCCGCGCGGCCGATCGGCGACTGGTGTCGGCGGGCCTTGCGCCGATGCGGTTGGTCGCAGCCCGGCTCGGGACCGGCCTGGTCCTGGGAGCGTTGGTCGCGGCGGCGGCGCTGCTCGCCTTGGCCGCGCGCACCGGCATCGGCGACCTCGGCCGGGCGATCGCCGGCACGCTGATGTTCGCGGTGATCTATCTGGCGATCGGCGCACTGGTGGGGGCGGTGGTGCGCAACCCGGTCAACGGCACCGTCCTCATCTTGTTCGTCTGGATTCTGGACGTCTTCTTCGGCCCCGCCGTCGGCTCCCCCGATCGCATCGAAACCCGGTGGTTCCCGACGCATTTCGTGACGTTGTGGATGGTGGATATTCCGTCCCGGCACGGTGGCCGGATAGGGGACCTGGGCTGGGCACTGGTGTGGATGTTCGCGGCGCTGATCGTCAGCACCGCTGTCATCACCGCCACCGTCGGTGTGTCCCGGCGGTCGCGGCGCCGCCCCCCAGCTGGATCCGGGTGGGGTCAGTTTTCTGCCGGACTGCGGATGGGTCTGCGGGACTACCGCCGCAACCCGGTGCTGTGGGTGCTGCTGGTGGTGGTCCCGATCGTGTTCATCGTGCTGGCCAAGGCGATGACGGCGCAGGAGTCCGGAGTGTTCTCCCTGGTCGAGAGGGGCAGAACAGTGATGCAAGTGTTCTGGTTGCCGGATGTGCACGCCGGGACGATGACCCCGATCGCGATCTCCTCGCTTGCGGCGTTGGCGGGGCTGTTCGTCGGGCTCGACGCGCGCGCAGGCGACCGGCGACTGGCCCTGGCCGGCTTCCCCTTCCCTCTCCTGCTCGCTGTCCGTGTGTCGATGATCGCGATCGCCGCGGGGCTGGTCACCGTCTCGTCGCTGATGATCACCGCCACGGTGTTCGATGCCCGGCAGTGGGGTGTCTACGGCGGCGGGAACCTGCTCATGGCCGTGACCTACGGGTTGCTCGGTTTCTGCCTGGGTCCGATCTTCGGGCGCGTGGGTGGGGTGTTCCTCGCCTTTCTGGTGCCCTTTCTCGACATCGGGATCGGCCAGAGTCCGATGCTGCGGCCCGAACCTGCGACCTGGGCACACGGCCTACCGGGATACGGGGCGATGCGGGTGTTGCTCGACGGCGGGCTGACCGCACGGTTCGACGAGGTCGGCCCACTGCTCGGAGCGTTGGTGTGGCTGCTCGCGCTCAGTGCGCTGGCGGGGTGGTTGTTCCACCGCACCCCTGCCACCCCCGTGCGTCCCCGCTTGGGCGAGTGATCCGGTAACGATCACGCCCGGCGAGCACATGACGACCCACATGACCGAGCCCGGTGATCGAGAACATGATCTCGAGTCGTCGACCACGCTCCGGTGAGCACGAACCATATACCCCATAGGGGGTACTGGTAATGGTTCTTGTCTCGTCGGCTGCGAAAAGCAAGGTCAGCCAGGCTGAAGGGGTTCACAGCCCGCCCTCTTCATCGAATCTTCATCAAATCACTAACCAAGGCATACCCGGTGGGGGCACTCTCGGACATGACCGGGCAGGTTGCGGCGAGCACGGCGAAACCGGTTGCGGCGGAAGCGAGGGAGCAGCCGCTGTATCAGAGGCTGGGCCGTGTCCCGGCTTCGTTGAAGGGCGGAACATCATGACGAACGAGGAGGGGCGGGCACCGTACGTCGGCGACGACGGAGACCGTGGGGTTGGTGAGGAACCACGGGGAGCCGGTGGCAGTCGTCATCGGTGGATGATGATCGCCTGCTGCATTCCGATGCTGATTGTCGCCGTCGCGCTGATCGCCAGCGGAACGGTGGGAATCGGGAGCCTGGTGTTCGCGCTGGCCTGCCTCGGGATGATGGCGGTGATGATGTTTTCGATGGGGGGACAACGGCATTGACTCCCGCCGTGGACGACGGTAATGGGTGCCCGCGCATTCGGACCGGAAGAAGGCGACATACCGAGCGGAGCGTCGGCCTCGGCGCCGCCACAACGAAGAGGTGCCAGCGCGAATGAACAGAACCACCGTCCTCGAGGTCAGCGGGGTGCACTGGGCGAGTTCGACGGCGACCGTCGAGGCCACCCTGCGCCGCCGACCGGGTGTCACCTCGGTGGAGGCGAATGCCGTCAACCAGACCGCCACCGTCATCTACGATCCCGGCCTCACGTCGGTGGTCGAACTGTCGAAGTGGGTGCGCGACTGCGGCTATCACTGCGCCGGGCGTTCGGTGCCCGATCACGTCTGTGACCCGATGTCCGAACCGGCCGCCGTGCGCGGCGAGGCAGGACACGCTCACCCCGTCCCGGAAGCTGCGACGCCGGCGGGGCCGGTCGGTCACGACATTCCCGCCGGGCAGGCGCCGGCGGGGCGGTCACCGCAGGAGTTGATGGGCCACGGCGGCGGTCATGCCGGGATGTCGATGGACGCCATGGTCCGCGACATGCGCAACCGTTTCCTGGTGGCGCTGGTGTTGTCGGTCCCGATCATGTTGTGGTCCCCGATGGGCCGCGACATGTTCGGGTTCATGGTCCCGGCACCGTTCGGGCTGCGCAACGACGTCTTCACGCTGCTGCTGAGCTTGCCGGTGGTGTTCTACTCGGCGTGGATCTTCTTCGACGGCGCCTACCGGGCGCTGAGGGCGCGCACCCTGGACATGATGGTGCTCGTGGCCGTCGCGGTCGGGGCCGGCTGGTTCTACAGCGTCGGGGTGACCCTGACCGGCGGCGGGGAGGTGTTCTACGAGGCCGCCACGATGCTGACCACCTTCGTGCTGCTCGGGCACTGGTTCGAGATGCGGGCCCGCGGCGGCGCGAACGACGCGATCCGCACCTTGCTCGAGCTCGCTCCGCCGCGGGCGGTGGTGCTGCGCGGCGGGCAGCCGGTCGAGATCCCCACCGCCGAGGTCACCGCGGGGGATCTGCTGCTCATTCGGCCGGGCGCGAAGATCCCGGTCGACGGCACGGTCGAGGACGGCCACTCCGAGGTCGACGAGTCCATGGTCACCGGGGAAAGCCTGCCCGTGACCAAAACGCCCGGCTCGCAGGTGATCGGTGCGTCGATCAACACCACCGGCACCCTGCGGGTGCGGGCCACCAAGGTTGGCTCCGACACCGTGCTCGCTCAGATCGTCGCCCTGGTGCAGCAGGCCCAGAACTCCAAGGCCCCCGGGCAACGCCTGGCCGATCGGGCCGCGTTCTGGCTGGTGTTGGTCGCGCTGATCGGCGGCATCGGCACCTTCCTGGTGTGGGTGCTGGTCGGGGAGAGTGTGCAGACGGCGCTGCTGTTCGCGATCACCGTCGTGGTCATCACCTGCCCCGACGCCCTGGGGTTGGCGACCCCGACCGCGGTCATGGTCGGCACCGGCCTCGGCGCCCAGCGGGGGGTGTTGTTCAAGAACGCCACCGCACTCGAGACGTCGGCGCGGATCGACACCGTGGTGATGGACAAGACCGGCACCCTGACCAAGGGCGAACCTGAGGTCACCGACGTGATCACCGGCGGCATCATCGAGGACGAGTTCCTCGCGCTCGTCGCCTCGGTCGAACGCGAATCCGAGCACCCGCTGGCCGGTGCGATCGTCCGTTACGCCACCGACCGCGGCATCCCGCAGTTGCCGCTGACCGGGTTCGAGAACGTGCCCGGACACGGGGCCACCGCCCAGGTGTACGGCCGCCGGGTCGCGGTCGGCAACCGCAAGCTGATGGCCGCCGAAAAGGTCGACTTCGGTGCCCTGATGGACCGGCGGGACGAGCTGGCCCGGGGCGGGCGGACCGCGGTGCTCGTGGCCGTCGACGGCCGCGGGGTCGGGGTGATCGCCTTGGCCGACGCCGCCCGGGACACCTCTGCCGCCGCCATGTCCGCCCTCCACGACCTCGGCGTCGGGGTGGTCATGCTCAGCGGCGACAACGAGGCCACCGCCGCGCGCATCGCCGGGCAACTGGGCATCGACACCGTGATCGCCGAGGTCCTGCCCGGGGACAAGGCCGCCAAGATCGCCGAACTGCAGCGCGCGGGCGAGACGGTCGCGATGGTCGGCGACGGCGTCAACGACGCCCCCGCCCTGGCCCAGGCGGACCTGGGCATCGCGATCGGTGCCGGCACCGACGTCGCGATCGAGACCGCCGATCTGGTGCTGATGCGCTCGGACCCGCTCGACGTGCCGATCGCCCTGCGGATCGGGCGCGGCACGCTGCGCAAGATGCGGCAGAACCTCGGCTGGGCCGTCGGCTACAACGTCATCGCGTTGCCGATCGCGGCCGGGGTCTTCGAACCCTCCCTGGGATTGGTGCTGCGCCCGGAGATCGCCGCCCTGTCGATGTCCGGGTCGAGCGTCATCGTGGCGGTCAACGCCCTGATGCTCAAACGGCTCGCGTTGCCCTCCCCACCCGAACCGCGGCTCACACAGCCCCTGCC
>NZ_JAAOQS010000157.1:0-17425 GCF_011603105.1 Rhodococcus sp. A14
CCGCGAACCCCAGTCGGCGAAAGCGCGAGACGCAGCCACCACAGCCGCCTCCGCATCCTCAATCGACGCCGGCACCAACTCCGTAATCACCCGCCCCGTCGCAGGATTGAACACCTCGATGGCATCCACTCCCGACCCCGGCACCCACCGACCACCAATCAAACACGTAGCCGTCAAATCCACATCGGTCATTGTCACTATTCAAACCCTCACTACTCGAAAATCGTTGGTAGGTGCCGCCGACTCGACGCACACGTATGGACGGTTCGGCCCCGAGAAGCCGATGAGTTGCTATGACGTCGGCGTCAGTGTTCGGTCGACACCGTAGGTAACACCGAGTTCGCCGCCCACATCGTGGGCTTTGAGGCGCGGAAGCACCTCGGAGGCGAGCAGTTCGAAGTTTCGGGATGACACTTCGGGCGCCATGCCTCCGAAGGACGGTGCGATCAGGACCCCGCCCGCGTCCAGTCGATCGACATACTCGAGAATCCGGTCGACGACCTGATCCGGCGTTCCCCACACCTGGAGATCGGCGAGGAAGTCACAGAAGCCGTCGACTCCGTGCTTCTCGATGTTGCGGCTCAGCCCTGCGTAGTACTCGTAGCCTTCAATTTTCGCGAATCCGACGTTGTCGAATTCGTAGTGCTCGACGGTCGACTCGGCGTAGCGCCGGAGGTAAACATCGCGCATCTGCCGGGCCTCGGCTTCTGTCTCTCCTACTCCGACGAAGACGCAGATGATCGGCTTGGCCGGCTCCTCGCCGTTGATCTCGAGGTAACGGGCACGGTAGTCGCGCATCTCGGCTTCGGCTTTGTCCCAGGGCTTCTGCGCGATGACCATCAGCCCGACCTGCAGACTTGCCATGAGGTCGATTGATTGCGGAGACACCGCCGATGCGAAGGTGCGACCGCGGAACGACGCATACGGCGCGGGGCGCAGGTCCATGGCCGGCTGTTTGTACAGTTCGCCGTCGGCTTCGATGACGCCGGACTCGAGACCGTTCAGGATCGCTTCGGCATACTCCGCGAAGAGCCTGCGGGACTTGCCCATCTCCACCCGGAAGCCGTCGAACTCTACCCGGCCGAGTCCTCGGCCGATGCCGAGCATCGAGCGGCCGCCCGAGAGATGGTCGAGCAGGATGAAGTTCTCGGCGGTCCGAACCGGGTCCTGCCAGGGAAGAACGGACACCATCGTCCCCAGTTTGACCGTGGATGTCTTGGCCGCAAGCCATGAGAGGAACTGCGGGACATCGGGTGTCATGCCGTAAGCAGTGAAGTGATGTTCCGGCGTCCATACCGAATCGAATCCGGCGGACTCTGCCCGCAGCGCGAGATCCAGCTCGTTGCGGTAGGTCTCCGCGTCCGAGACGTTTCCGTCGATGTTCTGAAATACGAGAGTGATGCCGGTGTGCATCTCTCCTCCTTCGTCGAGTAGTTCGATCGGTCCTACCGACCGGTTGGTATGCAGTGTAGCGGCCGAAACCTCGGGGCGCCAGAGGCAAATCACCGTCGAATCAGCTGATTCGTGGGACCGCGCCCGGGATCACCCCGCGGGTCTGCCGCACAGCAGATCGGCGGCCTTCTCACCGATCATCACGGTCGCAGCATTCGTGTTGCACGAGACGATGCTCGGCATGACCGACGCATCTGCGACGCGCAACCCGCTGACGCCGCGCACCCGAAGGTGCGGATCGACCACCGCCGTCGCGTCAGTGCCCATGCGACAGGTTCCCGAAAGGTGGAAGAAGCTGCTGACACTGTCGTGTATCGCCTTCTCCAACTCCGGGCGGTCGAGGCGAAGTAGTGCGGGGGCGTCGGAAGTGCCACCCCATTCGTCGAATGCGCTCGTCTCGGCGAGTGTGTTTACCACCTCGATTCCGGCGATGAGCTGTTCGATGTCGTACGGGTCGCTGAGGTATTTCGGATCGATCAGCAGCGGCGCTTCCGGGCCGGAAGACGCCAGGCGAATGCTTCCGCGGCTTCGCGGGCGCATGTGCCCGATCCCGAAGGTGAAACTGTTCTCGGCTGGCCGTTGCCACGGCGTGTGGTAGTCGACCTGGATCTGCACGATCTGCAGCTCCGGCCGGGTCTGAGACGGGTTCGTCTTCGCGAACAGCGTCGACTCGGCGTAGTTGCCACTCGGTGGGGGCAGCTGTCGATCCGCGCGCATCCGGACTCCCGCCAGCAGGATGTGGTCCTGCAGGTTCAGGCCGACCTCCGGCGAATCGATCACCGGTTGCACGCCGACCAACTCGAGGTCTCGGACCGGTCCGACGCCCGAATGTAGCAGCAGCCGCACGGAATCGACTGCACCGGCGCACAAGACAACGTCGCCGGCCGACGCGGACCGGATCGAGTGACCGTCCCAGGTGTACTCCACCCCACGACAGCGATCGCCCACGATGACGAGGCGTCGACAGATCGCCCCGGTGCGAACTGTCAGATTTGTCCGGCCGAGCGCCGGCCTGAGGTAGGCACTCGCGGTGCTCTGTCGCCGGTTCCCGCTGATCAGCAACTCATGGCACGCTGCCCCGAGTAACTCGCCACTGTTGAGGTCTGCTGCGACGGCGTGCTGCGCCTGCCGCGCGGCCTCGACGTGGGCGAGTGACAACGGGTGGGGCGAGTCGATCGGCCGCGGCGCCAGTGGTCCGCCCCGACCCCGGAATCGGGGGTCGCCGTCGGGGACGTCCTCGGAGCGCATGAAGTAGGGCAACACCGAGTCATAGTCCCAACCCTCAGCGCCCTCCGCGGCCCACGAGTCGTAGTCGACTCGGTGTCCCCGCAGGTGCGCCATGACGTTGATCGAGCCCGAGCCGCCCAGGACCTTGCCGCGGGTCGCGGGGACCGTCCGCCCGAGAGCCTTCTGCGGAACCGTCGCGTAATTCCAATCCAGCTCGCTGCCGGCCAAACTCGGCCAGGAACCTGGGTTCTCGATGTCTGGTCGTCGCTCGGAGCCGCCGGCCTCCAGGAGCAGGACCCGGACCTCAGGATCCTCGGTGAGTCGCGCGGCAAGGATGCACCCGGCGGTTCCGCCGCCGACGACGATGTAGTCGTAGGAGTCCATGATGCTCTACCGCCCGACCCCGACCGGCTGCACCGCGCCTGCCGTCACGGTATTCGCGTTCGGAACTTCACCGAGCAGTTCTGCTGACATGATCCATCCTCAATGTCGTACGGATAGAGGGGCTCTCATCGTTCTCGAGAAGGGAGCGCCGATCTCGGATATCTCGGGGAACGACCGCCTGAAGTCACTGATTCAGGCTGGAGCGCGTCCGGTGCGTGAGGCTTCTCGACAACAGAGGAACGCCTTCCAGCCAGGAAGCGCGACGCCGGCTCAACAGATAAAACGAAGTTCATCTGTGCTTACATACTAACCGGGCGGTACGTACCGTTGTGAGATGACGTTACCGCACTACGCGTCAGGGGGTCAAGAGATCGCGACGATACCGCTGGGACCGCGGTTCACCCGGATACCGCGAACCCGCCGCATCACGGTAGGCGCTAACGAGCACGGCCTCCACAAAGGGACATTCGTGGAGGCCGGGTGGTCGAGGAGTGCAGCTCAGGCGTCCGCTGGTCGCTCGATCAGTCCGTCGATGAGGATGTCGGCGTAGATGGTGCCGATTTCGCGGGGGGTTACCGAGCCCTTCAGGTCCAGCCAGACGTGTGTCCACGCCCCCATGCCGATGATCCCGAATGCCACCAGTCGTGCCGGGCCCTTCTTTCGGAACACACCCTCCTGCATGCCGCGCTCGATCACGTCGACGAAGAAGCGCTCGAACTCGTCACGCTTCTGCTGGATCTCGGCGAAGACGTCCGTGGGCAGGAACTTCCGTTCCTGCATGAACACCGTGATCTCCGCCTTGTAGATCGACATCGGTTCGAGTAACGCCTCGGTGATCAGTCGTCGCAGGATCAGATCCGGACTCTGTTCCTTGTCTGCCATGACACTGCGCGCACGCCCCAGCTGATAGTTGATGAACTCGTCGTGCACCCGGTAGAGCAGGTCTTCCTTGCTCTCGAAATGGTGATAGAAGGCGCCCTTGGTCAGCTCCGCTGCATCGACGATGCTCTGGACAGACGTTGCCGCGTACCCGTTCCTCTCGAAGAGCGCAACCGCGTTCTCGAGCAGGGCACGCCGAGCCCCCTCGGGGTCGCGGACCCTACGGCCGCTCGTCTTGCCACTCGAAACCTTCGGCCTCGCCACGAAACTTCCTCCCTGGCTGTTCAGCTCGCCATTCATCGCCGAGTGCGCCATCCATCTCGAGCACTCTGCACGAAGCGGGTAGGCGCGATGCTACGGGCACGCCGGCGCACTGCACAACGCCTCACGCACTCTCGCAGTATACATCCGTACCAGTCGGCATGATATTACCGTCCGACGAACCTATCGAGAGTCTTCGGGGTCGGGGAGGTCCCGGAGGATCTGGACTGCCGTCATGGCGGTCGGCCAGCCGGAATAGAACGCGAGGTGAGTGGCGACCTCCACGAGTTCTTCGACTGTGAGGCCGTTGTCCAGTGCCGTGCGCAGATGAAAGGGAAGCTGGTCAGAGCGGTAGAGCGCGATCAAGGCAGCGACCGTGACGAGGCTTCGGTCCCGAGGTGTCAGTTCATGTCGTGTCCAGATGTCGCCGAACAGGGTGTCGTCGGTGAGTTCTGCCAGTTTCGGAGCGAACGAACCGAGTGCCGCTCGGGCAGGGCCTGGGCGTCCCGTGCTCACTGCGCCGGCGCGGTGCGCAGCGCGTTCGCCAGCGGGGCGCCTTCTCGGGACAGCCAGGTGCTGACCGTGTCCGTGAGGTGGTCGAGTTCGGAGTCCACGACGTAGAGACTCCGAGTGGGCACGACGGCACCCAGTTCGACGAGCAGCGGTCGGAGATGGAACTCGCCCGCCATCGCATGGTGTGCAGCACCGCCCACCATCACGGGCACCGCCGAGACACCGTCGAGTGAGACGGAGCCGAAACGGTCGAAGAAGCCCTTGAGTAGGCCCGTGTAGGTCGCCTTGTAGGTCGGCGAGGTCACGATGAGGATGTCGACTCCGCTGACGAGCTCCATGTCACGTTGCACCGTCGCGGAGTCGGGGTCCAGAACGGCCCCGCCGTGCATCGCCAGATCGACGACAGGGCCGACCCTGCCTCCGACCGCATCGGCAACCTGTCGGCCCACTTCCGCTGCGACGGTTGCCGTGCGTGACGCCGGCCGTGGGTTTCCGACCAGAACACCGACTGTGATATCGCTGTGCGCCATGGACTCTCCTCGATTCATCGTCAACGAGTATCGGTTCATACCTGCGATCCGACGGCCGTGAAGAAGGCCCGGCGTGCATAGGCCAAGGCATGGCAATCCTCGCGCACTCCCCCGTCGACCACGGCACCGACCACGATCGTGTGATCGCCGGCCTCGACCATCTGCTCGACCCGGCACACTGCGAACGCCGCGGTGTTCTCCGCGAGCACCGGCCCGCCCAGTCCTCCGTCCGGGGCCGACCATGCATGTCCGTCGAACTTCGAGTCCGACTTGACCGCGAAGGCCAGCGCGACGCTCTCGTGGCCGTCGGCGATGTAGTTGACGGTGAACGATCCCGACGAACGCACCGCCTGCAGGGTGTTCGACCCGTGGTCGAGGCATGCGAGGACGAGCGGGGGATCCAGGGAGACAGAGCACACCGCGGACATCGTCAAACCCTGATGCCTGCCGTCGTCACCGGTGGCGGTGACGACTGTGGCGGGGCCTGGTGCATACGCCATGATGTCCTTGAACTTGCCCAGGTCGATCATCGTTCGTTTCTCCTAGCTGGATCGGGATGACGTGGTGCGGCCCGCGGCGCGAATCGCGTCCTGGACACCGGGGTTGTACGCACTGGCTGCCTGAGCCCAGGACTCGAATCCCACCGTCACGTCAAAGGAATTCTCGGCGGCGAGATTCACGGCTTGTTTCATGTCACGAGCGAGTGACGGCTGCAGATCCGCGACCGAATGTGCGAGAGTCAACGCTTCTCCGAGCGGGTCATCGGCGTAGACGTCTGCGAGTCCCTCGTCATGGGCTTGCGCGCCGTCGAGTGTGCGGCCGCGGAGAACCGTGCGCAGTGCACGTCCCCGCCCCAGCCTCTCCGTCAGGAAATAGGTGCATCCGCCTCCCGGATGAAGTCCCAACTTCGCGAAGGTGGCACCGAATCTGGCGTTCGGTCCGGCGATAGTGATGTCGCATGCCAGCGCGAGATTCAACCCGGCACCGATCGCGTGACCGTTGACGGCGGACACCGTCGGATACGGAAGCTCGCGCAACCACAGGAAGCTCTCGTAGTACGACAGTTGACGGGCCCGCATGCTCGAGGGAGTCGCGCCGTTCACGCCGAAGATCGCCATGAGATCCGCCCCGGCACAGAACGAGGTCCCGGATCCGGTCACCACCAGGCACCGCGTTTCAGTGTCGGTGGACAGCTGTTCCGCCGCTTCGAGTAGCTCGAGTCGCATGTCTGGGCCGATGGCGTTCCGCTTCTCCGGATCGTCGAGTACGAGAACCCGGACGCCGTCGTCGTGCCGCTCGATGCGAATCTTGTCGAATTCTGTCATTTCCCAGTCTTTCTGCGAGGTTCCGGTCGACTCAGCCGGCATCGGGGCGTACCGCTACGGCTTCGATCTGAACGCGCAGGTTCGAGGCGATACCGAGAACGAATGTCGACCGCGCCGGGTACGGTCCCTCACCGAAAGCGCCCTTGTACGCATCGAGGAACTCGAAGCGATATGCCTCGTCTTGCAGGTAACAGGTGGTCTTGACGACGTCGCGCAGGGTGAGGCCTGCGTCCGCCAAGATTCTGGCGACGTTCTCGAGGCAGATCCGGGTCTCGTCGGCGATCGACTCCGCCTCCGGACGTCTCGCCATGGTCTCAGGGTCGATCGCCAGGCCCGCGGCATAGACGAACACGTCGGTCGCGGTACCGGACGACAGCCCCTGCGGACTGAAATCTCCCAGGTCGGCTGGATTCAAGTAGTCGATCATTTCGACCTCGTCTTTCGTTTGTACGATTCGGTTGCAGTGATCACGCATTGCGTAGATCGACGGTCCGGGTCTCACCGAGTGCGCTCACAGAAAGCGCGGCCACGATGCACAGCGCGGAGATCATCACGGAAACCGCGATGCTGCCCGGGCCTCCCGGCGCGATGAAGGTTGCAGCGAGGAGCGGGCCGAGTCCGCCACCGATCATTCCGGCAAATTGGTAGCACAGGGATACGCCCGTGTAGCGGGACGCCGTCGGGAACAGCTCCGCGAGCAGTGCGGGGACCGGGCCGTTCGCCGCCGCGTTGAGCACGGTCATGCTGATGACATACGAGAGCAGGATCAGTGGGAAGCTTCCCGACGTCACCAATGGGAACATCGCGAACGCGTGGATCGCCGTGAGCAGGGCTGCGGTGACGTAGACCGGTCGCCGGCCGTATCGGTCGGAGAGCCACGCGAACAACGGGACAGTGAGAAGCATGCCAGCCGTACCGATCATCATCGCGTTGAGCAGCGTCTGGCGCGGGATCCCGAAGTCCTTGTGCGCGTACGTCACCAGCAGTGACGTCGCCACCGCGTACGCCATGAACGGTCCGGCGTAGACGCCGATTCCGAGCAGCACGCGACCCCGGCGTTCCCGAAGTAGCGCGAACAGCGGCGCGCGGCGCGGCTCCTCTTCGCTACGCTCCTTCTTCTCGGCCAGCAGGACGGGACTCTCGCGTACGCCGACCCGGATGTACATGCCGATTCCGACGAGGACGACCGTCACGAGGAAGGGTAGACGCCAACCCCAGGACAGGAACTGGTCCTCGGAGAGCCCGCCTAGCGCTGCGAAGGCCGCGAAGGACAGTAGGAGTCCGGCCGAGGCTCCCATCTGGGTTGCGCTGCCGTAGAATCCGCGGGACTTCGTGTTCGCATGTTCGACAGCCATCAACACGGCGCCGCCCCATTCACCGCCGACGGCGATTCCCTGCATGAGACGGAGCGCCACGAGCAGGATCGGGGCGAGCACGCCGATCTTGTCGGGCGTCGGCAGCAATCCGATCGACACGGTTGCCACCCCCATGATGCTCAGCGTCCAGATGAGCGAGGATTTCCTGCCGAACCGGTCGCCGAAGTGGCCGAAGATGATTCCACCGAGCGGGCGGGCGAGGTACCCGACGGCTAGCGTGCCGAACGAGGCGATCAGCGCCACGGCCGGCGACGATCCCGCGAAGAACACGGGAGCGAACACCAGGCTCGCCGCGGTCGCGTAGATGAGGAAGTCGTAGTACTCGATCGTGCTGCCGATCGCGCTGGCGATATAGACGCGGCGCCGTTGGCGAACAAGATCGTCGTTGGGCCTGTCCGTAGTTGCCCTTGGGGAGGAAGTGCCGTCGAGAGTACTCATTGCGGTCTCCGGATTCGGGGCGGGGGTGGATCGCTGGTGATCACATCGGCCCGCTGAGTGGGGGCTATTTCGGGAGGATGATGTCGAGCGGCCGGTTGTAGAGGATGTCCTCGACCACGTCGTGTGGGATCGGGAGTGGCATGTCGAGTTCCGAGATCGCCAGGAACTGATCGGCGGACTCTTTCGGACAGAATGACGGGAAGTCGGAGCCGAACACCAGGCGGTCGGTGACATGGCCCTCGATGGCGAGTCGGAGCCCGTTGTAGAGCTGCCAGGTCTTCACCGGCAGCGTCGATACGTCGGCGAAGACGTTGCGGTTCTTCATCATCAGTTCGACTGTCTCGTTCATCCACGGCTTCCCGAAGTGGGCGACGAGGATGTTCGTGTCCCGGAACTCGCGGGCGACCTTGTCGAGAAACATGGGGTACGCGTATTCGTTGCACCCGTCGGGCGCGAACACACTCGCCTGGTGGAACATGAGGAAGATGCCGAGATCAGCGGCAGCGCGATAGACCTCGTAGGCTTCGTCGCAGTGCGGATGGAAACCCTGATACGGGGGTGAGAGTTTCACCCCGTGAAGGCCGTATTCGCGCACGGCGCGGCGGAGTTCGTCCGCCGCGCCGGGCTGGGTCGGGTCGACGCTGCCGACCCCGATCGCCCGTTCCCGGTTGGCGTCGAGGTACTCGCCGACATAGTCGTTCGGCACTTTCATCCCGATCCGGGCCACCTGCAGGCCGAGGACCAGGAACCTCTCGACACCGGACTCCGCCATCACCCGGGTGTGCTCGGCGAGGTCCGCGCGGCCGAAGCCCGGCCGCCCGACGAGCTCGGTTCCTCGGTCGGTCCATACCGGGCCCAGGTGTTCGGGCAGGTAGATGTGTGTGTGCCAGTCGGTGAACGGGCGCTCGGGCATCGCGGCTATCCCTGTCTCTTCGGCCGGAGCGCGACGGCGTCGATCTCGACGCGGCAGTCGCCGGCGATGCCGACGACGAGCGTCGTGCGCGCCGGGTACGGGCCCTCCCCGAAGACCTCGGTGTACGCGGTCCAGAACTCCTTGCGATACGAATCGTCGGCCAGGTAACAGGTCGTCTTCACCACGTCCCCGAGCGTGCAGCCGGCAGTCTCGAGGATCCCCTGGATCTCCTCCAGCGCGATCTTCGTCTCGTTCGCGATGGTGTCGGCCTCCGGCTTACGCGCCAGCGTCTCCAGATCCAGCGCCATGCCGCCGCAGAACACGTAGTCCTTGGTCGCCACACCCGGATTCATTCCGAATCGAGGGTAGGAAAGGTTGCCTGGGTTGAGGTATTCCGTCATGAGTATTCCTTCGGTGGGATCCGGTGGATCAGTTCGCGGCGACAGCCGTGGAATCGAGTGTGCGGAGTTCCGGCATGCACTCGCTGGCGAAGAGTTTCAGGGATCTGTCGATGTCCTCGTGTGCGATGCCCGGCACGCCCATCTGCAACAGCCAGTTCTGGATGCCGTGCGACTTCGTCATCCGCGTCATCTTCGCGAGCACGGTGTCCGGCGAACCGATGAAGAGGTGATCACGATCGAACATGAGATCCCAGGGAGCCATCGCCTTGTACTTGGGATCATTCGGGTCCTCGTCGGCGTCGAGGAAGACCCCGATACCGCGAACCCGGCAGATAAGCTCGAAAAACTCCACCACCGCCGGCTCAGCGATGCGACGCGCCTCCTCGTCCGTGTCCGCGACGTATGCCATGCGCAGCACGCCCACATCCTCGCCGAGTGCCGGGGTGACGCCGGTGACCTTGGCCCGCTCGTCGCGATAGAGTTCGCAGAGGTTGTGGAGAACCTGACCGGTGGGGTACCAGGTGATCGGCTTCATACCCTTCTGAGCGGCGCGCCGGAAGCCCTCGACAGTCTCGGTGACCGCGAACAGCGGCGGCATCGGCTGCTGGTACGGCTGCGGAGTGATCCCGAACGCTTGAAGCATGCCGTCATCGCCGACCCAGCCTTCCGGATCGGGCGCACCGGGCGAGTGGATGAACTTCGTCCCCGGCTCCGGGAATGTGTAGCGCGGCCCCTTCCAACTGAACTGGCGGTCGGTCCAGATCCCCTTCACGATCGCGAGGTTTTCGTCGAAGATCCCGTAACTGTTTTCGCTGCCGTTCCAGCGGTTTGCCTCGGGATTGAGGTTCATCACCTCGATCGGCAGAATTCCCCGACCGAACGCCACATCGAGACGACCGTCACTGAAGTGGTCCAGGATGGCGAGATCCTCCGCCACCCTCAGCGGATGCCACAGGGTCAGCGATACCGCCGCCATCCCGAACCGGATGCGGCTCGTCCGAGCGGCCAGATCCGTCGCCAGCATGATCGGATTCGGGCTCGCATCGGTCCCGTCGACATCGAAGTGATGCTCCCCCAACCAAATACGGTCATATCCGAGCTCGTCCGCCATCACGGCATGTCGCCGCGTCGCCTCCAGCACCTCATGCCAGGACAACTCGCCCGAACGATTCGTCAACGCATACAGCAAATCCAGTTTCATATTTCACTCCAAGTCTCTGTGGCCGACCGCCGCTTCCCGACGAGAACGACCGTCGTTTCTTCAACCGGTTTTCGAGGGCTGACATCACACCGCGCCCTTCCGTGACGACCATCACACGAGGGTCCCTGCGGGGCCAGCCCCGATGCCAGCGGGTAACTACCTATCCACTACCTGTGCACTACGTATCTGCCATGACCGCCTTCAGCCATGGCTGCGACCTCCGCAGCACGGCAATACCTGTCCCGTGACATATGCCGCCTGGTCGGAGCCCAACCAAGCGACGGCTTCGGCGATATCGATGGGCCTGCCCGGGCGTTGCAGCGGAATGCGCGAGATGATGCGGTCACGCACCCTCGCGGGTACCGCATCGGTCATGTCGGTGGCGATGAAGCCCGGTGCCACGGCGTTGACGCGCAAGCGCGGCGCGTGGCTCAACGCCAGTGACCGGGTCAGACCGACTACGCCGCCCTTGGAGATGGCGTAGTTGAACTGGCCGACGTTGCCGAGGTATGCGCGTGAGCTGATATTGACCACCGCGCCACCATCGACGATCTCGTCGGCCAGTTCGGACGTCAACTCGAAGGTCGCGCCCAGGTTGATTCGATTGACGAGTCGGAAGTTCGGTTCGGTCATGTCGCCGATCAGAGCATCGCGCGTGATACCGGCGTTGTTCACCAACAGGGTCGGCTGCCCCTCTTCGGACCGTATTGCGGAGCGAATCTGCGCACGGCCCTCCGGATCGGCGATGTCGGCCTTCACTGGCGTGGCATCGATCGATGCTGCGCTGTCCCCGACCCTCGGATCCACGTCTACCAGGACCAGGCGGTAGCCGTCCTTCGTCAGGCGCCGGGCAATTTCGAAGCCGATACCCCGGGCCGCGCCTGTGACCACTGCAATCTTCATGGCAGAGCTGCTCCTAAATGTTCCTCGCCGAGTACGAAGGCGTGACCGTTGGCCCCGCGAGTGGCGACGAGGAGATCCACCGCATCGGCAACCGACTTCGGTTCCACATCGTCGGCCACGGCGACGACCGTCGAGTAGCCGTTGTGTTTTCGGCGCTCGAGCGCGAGTGCGCGTGCGCCGCTGAGTAGGCCGGCTGCGACAGCCGCGTCCAGCGGTTCGGTACGTCCCAGCAGTGCGGCCGAGCGCACGACGTAGACCACTGCACCACCGGCCGCGACTGTCTCCCGGGTCATGTCGAACGCCTGAGCCAGTTCGTCCTCGGTCTCCGCCCATTCACGAAGACCAGTCCGTGCGACGAATACGAGACCGTCACGGGGGTCTGTTCCCGCACGGCCGGCGCCGGTCAACACCTCTTTGAGTTGCGGGTCGTCCGCGCGGACCCTCATACCTTCGCCTCCCGCTTCACCAATGCCACCATCTCTCCTTCTTGTACGACGACATCGTGCTGGTTGAGAACCTGCACGTGCTGGACCATGACGCCACGGTCGGGCTTCGACGTAGGAGTCAGCTCCACGACCTCGTTGGCCGCGCGAATCGTGTCGCCGATGAGCACCGGACGCACGAAGCGCCAGCGACGAATCTCGGCGAACGCCACCAGGGTGTCGTCGAAGATTCCGAGCCGGCCCCGAAGGCCTGTCACGATCGACAGAACGAGCGCTCCGTGAGCGATCCGTTCGCCGAACTGACTCTCGCGCATAGTCTGCGCATCAGTGTGCAGAGTATGAAAATCACCGGACACTCCGGCGAAGTTGACCACGTCCGCCTCCGTCACAGTGCGACGCGGAGTCTCGAACGTCATTCCGATTTCCACGTCGTCGAACCACAGTCCGGCCATGGGACACCTTTCGAGAATTCATTGCGGAACTCCGACTCGAAGCAGTTTGCCGAGCGGCTACCGTTCACGGAAACTTAGTACCGCCCGGTCGGTACGTCAAGCATCAAGATGCACTTGAGTGGAAGATCCCGGTGCCTACGCCGAATTACCTACCAGCATTGCGTATATCGCCCACTTTTGCCATAGTGCGTAATCAAGACATACGGCGATCAGCCTCTCGACCAACATTCCAACCGGTTTGCAGACGCACACGCAGGCACCGTACGCAACGTGACGCAACACCCGAAACCGACTCAGCCACAACCGAAGGGATTCTCCAATGAGAGATCCGCGACTGGTTCCGCCCATAGCGTCGGACCCACACGACATGGACGACTTACGCGCCGAAGTCCGGCAATTCGTCGACGCCCAGTTCGCTGATGGGCGCATCACTCCGCGGATCGACAGCTGGCTCACCGGCTGGCACGAGGACTTCTCGCGCACACTCGCCGACCGGGGATGGGTCGGCATGACGATCCCAATCGAGTACGGTGGCCACGGTCGCAGCCACCTCGAACGTTTCGTCGTCACCGAGGAACTCCTCGCTGCAGGCGCCCCGGTCGCCGCGCACTGGATCGCCGACCGCCAGATTGCACCGTCACTCCTCTTGTACGGCACAGAATTTCAAAAACGGAAGTACCTACCCGAGATCGCCCGAGGCGAGTGCTACTTCGCCATCGGCATGAGCGAACCCGACTCCGGATCCGACCTCGCCAGCGTCCGCACCAAAGCCACCCGCGTCGACGACGGCTGGGTCCTCAGCGGCACCAAGGTCTGGACGTCCGGCGCCCACCATGCCCACGCATTCATCTGCCTCGCCCGCACGACCCCCGTCGACCCCGCAGATCGGCACGACGGACTGAGCCAGTTCATCGTCGACCTGTGCTCACCCCGCGTCGACATCCGGCCCATCGTCTCGATGCACGGTGGGCACCATTTCAACGAAGTCATCCTCAACGACGTCTTCGTCGCCGACGACATGGTCTTCGGCACCATCGGCAGCGGCTGGCAGCAGGTCACCTCGGAACTGAGCTTCGAACGCAGCGGACCTGAACGCTTCCTGTCCACATTTCCCCTCCTCGCCGACACCGCCGAACAGATGCGGACAGGGGCAGTACCCCGACACCCCGACCTAGGCCGGTATCTCGCCCGAACAATGGGGCTGCACCAGATGTCCACCGCGGTCGCCGGAGCCCTCGGACGCCACGAACCCGCCGACGTCGCCGCGGCCGTCGTCAAAGTCCTCGGAACTACCACCGAAGGCGACATCGCCGATTTTGCCGACGTCATCACCGGTGACACCGGTCCGACCCCCCGCCGCTACCGAGCAATGATCGATGACGCCGCCGCCCAACGCCCCGGATTCACCCTTCGTGGCGGCACCAACGAAGTTCTGCGCGGCGTGATCGCGCGGGGATTGGGAATGCGCTGATGACGACCCCGCCCACTGTCGACCCCGATCTTGTGGAAATGATGTCTGCGGTCTTCGTCGCTTACCGCGACCAGAAGGAACCTGACGCCGATACCGCTACGTGGGACCCGATCCTCTGGTCCCACCTCACCGATCTCGGCCTGACCCGCCTCACCGGACCAGAGGAATCCGGCGGCAGCGGAGCCGGATGGCTCGAAGCCGCGGAACTGCTCCGCACCGCCGCGGCCAACGGCGTCCGAATCCCGCTGGCCGAACACGACCTGCTCGCCGGCTGGCTGCTCGATACCGCCGGGCTTCCCGCAGACGACGCCCGCCGCACCGTCTGCCTGCTCGATCACACCGGAACTGCCCACCGGGTGCCCTGGGCCGCCCAATCCGACAAGATCGTCACGGTCTGGCGCGACACCCACACGTACGTTGTCGCCGACATCGAGACGAACATGCTCACCATCACGCCGGACGCCAACATCGCCGGCGAACCCAGAGACACCGTCACCATCGACAGCGCCCATTCGGGCACTCCGATAGCTGACGCGGTCGTCGACCAACTACTCCTGCGCGGCGCACTGATCCGAGCCGTGCAGACGAGCGCCGCGCTCGATCGCATCCTCGACCTGTCAATCACGCACACCACCGAACGCACCCAGTTCGGGCGACCGCTCGCGAAGTTTCAGGCCATACAAAACCTCGTCGCCGATATCGCCGCCGAAGCCGCACTCACCCGGGCCGCCACCGAAGCCGCCCTGAACGAAGCCGTCCGCACCGACTGGTCCGCACCGAACCTCGACGTCCTTGTCGCCGTTGCCCGTTCCTGCGCCGGCCACGCCGCATCCACCGTCGTCCGCAATGCCCACCAGGTGCACGGAGCGATCGGCACCACCCGCGAGCACCGCCTGCACGAGTTCACCCAACCTGCCCTCGCGTGGCGCTCCGAGTTCGGCTCCCTCCACCACTGGGACGACATGCTCACCACCGCATCCATCACGGCAGGCCGACAGAACCTGTGGTGCCTCGTCACCGCATAGTCTTCCGGCCGCCAATGACCAATGAATTGAGTAGTGCCGAATGACATTCGCACTTGCACGGAGAATTACGGAAGTCTTTCGCGTTCTCGCGCACACTCGTGTAGCCGCGCGAGAGTTCGAGTTCTGGACTGCCACGACCAGCCCGGCTTCCTCACCTGAGCCGAGAAGTCCGGTCGACGCCTTTGGCGGCCTCTACACGAGAGACAGCGACGGCTCCAGAAAGGAAGACGCCCGATGAGTGACTGCCAGGACTTACCCCGCGAAGCACGCGAACTCATCACCCTCGCTCGGCAATGGATTCCCTATGGCAGGGTTCCCGCAGAGCTTGTCTTCCAGACATTCGGAATCACCGAGCACCAGTTCGTCGACAGGCTATGGGCAGTAGTGCAGGGTACTCGCTGCGATCCGCATCTCGTCCGTGCGCTTTCCTCCACCTATCCGCGCCGGCGGCCACACTGGGCAGCACCCACAACGCGCGGTAGCTCACCGGTCTGAGCAGCAGACACCGCCCCACATACCGCCGATCCGCACTGTTCGAGGCAGCTGCAGCACCACGCGGTGCTTTGTCCACACGGACGCCGCCGTCACGGCCGCCGCCGCAACCCAGCCGGCGTGGGCCGCCCTCCCCGCACCGGCCCGGGGCGCCATCCTCATGACGGCGGCGAACCTGCTGCAGGAACGTGGTTCCGTTGTGGCCGCGGACCTCGTCCAAGAAGACAAGACCCTCGCCGAAGCCCGCGGCGAAGTCACGCGCGCCGTGGACGTGCTGCGGTTCTTCGGTTCCCTCGGGTGGACGGCCACCGGCGAGATGCTCCCCAGCGGACTGCCCGGAACCAGCGTCACCACCCGCCGCGAACACTCGTCTCGGGCAACACGGTGGCGCTCGAGCCCGCCGAACTCACACCCCTGTCCGCCACCCACCTTGCCCGCTACGGACTCACCGCGGGGATCTGCACCGACAGCCTCGCTCGCTCGACGGACTTCGCGGCCCGGGCGCAGGCCGGCGTCGTCAAGATCAACCGCCCGACCGCCGGGCTCGACCTGAATGTGCCGTTCGGCGGGGTGAGGATTCGTCCACGAACACGTTCCGGGAGCAGGGTCGCAGCGCGGTGGACTTCTACACCTGGGGGAAGACCGTTGACACGGGCGTCTGATCCGACCGCATCCGTGAGCGTGTGGGAGGGCCGTCCCATACGTCCTGTTGGACATTTGTGCATGTGGCGGAAAGCGTGGTTGTGCTGTAGAACATAAACAGCGAGACCGGTTTGTGATATGAACCACATCTAAACGTTACTTTGCGACACCACTACACAGACATGAACAACAGTTCCGGGGGGAGCGGATCCGCGCAGGTGGATCCGGGTTCGGGAACGGTAAGGACACCACATGCTGTTGCCGATGGCACCGACCGATTCACTGTTTCTGCTCGGCGAGTCCCGCGAGCATCCAATGCACGTCGGCGGCCTGGCAGTGTTCACGCCACCCGAGGGGGCGTCGGCGGCCGATGTGCGCGCGATGTTCGATGCCGCGCTGATCGGTGACCAGGTGGCGGCGCCGTTCCGTAAGCGGGCCCGCCGCTCGGTGACGTCGCTCGGCCAGTGGGGCTGGGACACCCTTCCGCACCACGAGGTCGACCTGGAACACCACGTGCGCCGCGACGCCCTGCCCCAGCCGGGCGGAATGGCAGAACTGATGACCCTGGTGTCGAGGCTGCACGGCACCCTGCTCGACCGCAGCCGCCCCCTGTGGGAAATGCACCTGATCGAGGGCCTCGCCGACGGCCGCTACGCGATCTACACCAAGATCCACCATGCCCTCGCCGACGGTGCGTCCGCGATGAGGCTGCTCCGCGACAGCATGAGCGAGGACCCCCACCGTCGGAACATGCCCACACCCTGGCAACCCCGAAACCCGCTGACGGCCGTGCCGGACGCGGGCGTCGCGGTGTCGGGAGGGCTCGGCTCGGCACTGCCCACGATGGCGTGGGACGCCGCCCGCGCGGCGGTCGGCGAGATGGCCGGACTCCTGCCCGCAGCGGTCGGCACCGTGGATCGCGCCCTGCACGGCAAGGGCGGTGCGGTGTCGCTGACCGCACCGCACACCCTGTTCAACGTGCCGATCAGCGGAGCCCGGCACGTCGCCGCCCGGTCCTTCCCCCTCGAACGGATCCGCCTGCTGGCCAAGCACGCCGACGCCACCATCAACGACATCGTGCTGACGATGTGCGCGGG
>NZ_JAAOQS010000158.1:0-17093 GCF_011603105.1 Rhodococcus sp. A14
AACTGGGCAAGAGCAGCGCGAGTAACTCCCACTGCTTGTCCGTCAACACCTCAAACCGATCAACAACGTCTGCCACACCGAAGAGTCTGCAGCGCAACACCACAAATCATTGGGAGACACACCCTAGTTGGACAGCCCGCACATTCGTGGCCTGCGGGCCCTTCTGTCCCTGGCCCACCTCGAACTTCACACGCTGGTTCTCATCGAGCGACGTGAAACCGCTGCCCATGATTTCCGAGTAATGCACGAGGACGTCCGGAGTTCCGTCGTCGGGCGCGATGAAACCGAAGCCCTTTCTCGCTGTTGAACCACTTCACAATGCCCTGCGCCATGCCGATACTCCCTGAAGTCGATCCGGGCATTCATATCGAATTCCCGATCTCGATACCAGTGATCCTGCCACCCAGACGACGGATCGGGGCGACCACACTGATCTGAGGAAGCGGACATCTCGACGCTTACTGCGACTGCCGACTTCGCCGTCCGTCATCGATCAACGAGAGCCGGTCCGTCGAGCGAGCGGCCGCCGACGTGGACAGAAAAGTCGGCAGCCTGGTGTGAAATCCCAGGTCAACCGCTCCAGAATTTCTGTAGTGGTCACTATAGACATTGAGAGGTCGCTGCTGTAATGTTCCTCTCGTCGCAAGGAAAGAGTTCACGAGGTGCGGGAGAGAATGAACTGCCCGCAGAGAAGTACCGCAAGACCAGGATGTGCCGGGTAAGGATTGACGTGAGTGTGTAAGGCCCCGGCACGTCCGGCGGCGGCCGGGCAGCACGAAGGCCCGACAGCCGGAAGAAGTGCAGTGAACAAGGAAGTGAAACCCGCTCCGGCCCCCGGTGCCTCACGGCGCCGGGGGCCCTGTCCGTTGAAAGGTGTCACCCCCATTCAGAAAGATTCGCCCGACCGTGACCCGGCCGGGAAGTTCGACGACGAGGACTACCCGGCCTACAGCATGGGTCACGCCGCCGAGATCCTCGGCGTGACGCAGGCATTCCTGCGCAGCCTAGACGCCGCGAAGCTGCTCACCCCCGGACGCTCAGAGGGCGGCCACCGCCGCTACTCCCGATACCAGCTCCGTCTCGCGGCCCGAGCCCGCGAACTGATCGACCAGGGCACCGCACTCGATTCCGCGTGCCGCATCATCATCCTCGAAGACCAACTCGCCGAGGCCCGACGCATCAACTCTGAACTCCAGCACACCCACCGCTCCAAGTCGGATCAGCCCGGCCCCGCATCCGGCTGAAGCGGCGCGGAAGTCTGCTCGAGGTCGGCCCCGGAGTCGCCACGGTGCACACCGGTATCGCCTACGGACCGGTACGAGTCGGGGTCGAGGTCCTGGAGTCGGCGCCGCACGCTGAGGCATTCCCGGAGTGGGAAGTCATCGAGGAGGCCGACCTCGAGGTGACGACGGAACTCGTCGTCATGACCCTCACCGGTGAGCTCGCTGAGGGACTACGGGTGACACCGCAGCTTTTACCCGCCCGGTATCGGCTTCGCGCGCATGCACGGGGACGGGACGCCAATTGGGATATGGATGTCAGCGAACCGTCAGAGGACTACTGGCTGCAAGTGTGGCCTGGCACCGGCAAAAGCAGCTTCGCCCAACTCGAGAAGAAGGACTTGGTTTGGAGTGACGGCGACGAATCCACGGCGAAGGATTCGATGCCCGATCCGGCTGCTGATGCCACACCGCCGCCCCTTCGGAGTACCAGTTGGAAGCCGCCTATCCGCTCGGCGATCTGACCTCGGGCCTTTGCGAGGACGGACTGTCGCATCGGCCCAGACCACACCATGCGAGGCGGCGGCATGCGGTCCCGCTAAACCATCCGTTTTCGGAACGTATACGCCAGGTACGCCGTTAGCCTGATGCGATGACGCAATGGGGGATCGTCGGAGTCGATCACCACCAGTTCGTGATGGGAGCGCGGCAAGCTGACACCCTCGACGGTCAACTGAACTTGCGTCCGCCGGCCCCGCCACGGCGGTTCTGTCCGATCCCCATCGGAGTCTCGCTGAGAAGTTTGCCGAATGGGGTGGTCGCCCGCCCGCCGAACGATTCCGGCTATTCGACGATCGCGCCATCCGTGAGGCGGCGAAGCGACTCGCTCAACTCGACCGGGACCTCCTCGACCAGCTGATCGAACGTCCGGAATCTCGGCAGGATGCCATTGCTCGGTGGGCAGCGAAAAGTGCATACGAGCGAGCCGGCCTCGCTGATATGGGTTGGGTGGCACCCGCCCTGACCGCACTCGACAAGCATGACCCACTTCCGCCGCCCTTCGACAATGAAGCGCGTGCCCTCGAACGCCTCTCCAGAGACCCGGAGACCCCGCAACAGATCTCCCTCCACGCGGACGGGCATGAGTACGTGCAATGGATCTATGCCGCCTCCTCGATCTTCCGGGCGCTCGAGACGAAGGAACTGGCGATGCTGCAACCCCTCGTGCTCGCCGCTCTCACCTACGGAACCACCCATTACCAGGAACTATTCGACGAGTTACGGCGAACATTCGACCTTTGATCGCACCCCGCTAGCCGAACCTGCACCGGGACGAGATCGGTGAAGTGGACTGGATTGGCCACCGAGACAGACGGTCACGGCGCAGTGCCAGGTCTACTTGGCAATGCTGGCAGTAGTGTCGATGTGCGGTATCTGAGCGAGGTGTCCACAGTTGCATCTCTACTGGCTTCGCGCCCTCGGCGGAAGCCTTTCGATCACGCCGATAGTTGGTGGTCGGCGACCGGCCAGCGATCCCTCGCGGGACAGCACGTCGTCATGAATCTGTCGCATGAGGCGGTCACGATGCGCGTCGGGCGAGTATGAGTGCTCCGCGTTTGGTCAACGGCAGCGGCAGGGGGCCGCGGTCGGCCAGCACATCGGCGAGAAGCCCTGCCCGGTAGTGCGGCACCAGACGTGCCGGAAGGTAGTCCCGCACAGCGTCCCGGTCGGGCAGTGTGATGAGTGACGCGTCCCAGGCCCGGTCTCAGCCGCCCCGAAGGCGGCTGCGACCAGATGTGGAGCGTCCTCTGCATCGAACGGAGTCGGCTCCGGTTGTCAGAACGGCGCCAACTCCGGGGAATCCACCCTGGAGATCGTGCCTGCAATGAACAGCCCGTCCGGGCGCAACACACGGTAGGCCTCGTGCAGGCCCAGCGCGGGCCGGTCAAGGTGGTCCAAGACGTTGACCGCGACGACGGCGTCGGGGTCGCGGAACTTTTCGTTTGTCTCGAAGAACCCCGCACCGCTCCCATGTCGGTGCGGATCTTCGAATAGTGGGCGCGCCGGGCGTCTTGTTGTCAGGTCGGAGGGGTCGTCGGGGCAGTTTCCACTCGTGGGCGTGGACGAGAGGAACCGAGCCGGTCTCCCGCAGACGCGCGATGGCGGTGATCATTTCGTCGTCGCGGAGGGAGTGGTCGTTGCTGATCCCGGCCCGCTCGAGCATCGGCGCGGCGACCTGCCAGGTGTCGAGGTACAGCCGCCACAGTCGGTCGAGGGCGAAGCAAGCGAGGTGCTCGCGGAACGCGGGCTTGTCGGTGACCAGCTTTCCGGTCGGTTCTATCCAGCCGCGGCGCATGATCTCGCCCGCGGAGAAGTGCACTGCCCGGCTCGACGCCGCGGACAGGTAGTCATACAGCTCGCGTTGCCCGGCACGGTCGGCGACCCACATCCCCGGCGGCAGAAGGCCGCCCGTCCATCCGTACTGCTTCTTCAGCCTTCTCGGCACGGCTCTGGTTTCCTGGCTCCCGGCTACGGCCCAGTCAAGGAAAGGTTTGGGGTACGACAGCCGTGCCATCTCCGTGTCCCCGATGTAGTTGCGCTGGGCGAGCAGCGCTCGGAGGGAGTCGAAGTTGCTCATCGACGCGAACAACTCCTGGGACCGGTCCAGGTCGAGCGAGGCGAAGAACCGGAGATGCATCACGTCGTCGAGGGCGGCGCGCACAAACGCCACGGCCAGATGACCCAAGTCGTGGCGGCTGAGCAGGAGGGCAGCCCGGATGCTGTCCTGCTGGCGGCGAAGGGAACTGTTGACGGCCAGCAGCCGGTAGTCCTGCGCGACGTCGGACCATGCCGGGTCGGTGACGGTCAGCACGTGTTCGGCGCAGTCCGCGAAGCGTTCGACCGCCTCAATCCGCACGGCGAGGGGCGTCCACCGATGAATCGGCCCGTCTCGTCATTTTCGGGCATGGCGCTCATCCCGTCCGACGCTCCGTTGCCTGCCCCATGGTGGTCGCCCATTGCCGGGCTTCGAGCGGGCATTCCGGCTCGAATCCCTGCGCGGTACAGAGCAGCTCAGGCGGGACGCACATTCTGGGCCTGCCGCCCCTTCTGTCCCCGGCCGACCTCGAACTCGACCCGCTGATTCTCCTGCAGCGATTTGTACCCGCTGCACTGAATCTCGGAGAACTGGACGAAGAGGTCCGCGCCGCCGTCATCCGGGCTGATGAACCCGAAGCCCTTCTCGCCGTTGAACCACTTCACCGTGCCCTGCGCCATGGTCGCTCACTCCCTGTCCCGGCGAGCCGGACCTTCCGCCGAGGACCGACCTCGAACATCCTGACCACCCCATTACCCCGGACGGCCGAAAACCGAACGTGACTGGAGGCGGTGTCCTCGATACGAACGATCTCAGAAGACAGCGCCCCGTGAGTAGGGGCGAAGGTCCTGCATCCTGCAACTTCGCCGCGGCACGCAAGCACGGGTGGTACCCCGACGACCACGTTGAGCACGGCCGAGCATCTGCGAGCTACGACGCCTGCACCGAACAGGAGGTTCACTGATCCGCACGTTGTCGGAAGGAGAAGCAACCGTGTCAGTGGCAGGCGGGCCGCAGGCGGGCACCGCATGCCCCACCCCCAACCCACATGAGGCCCGGAAATCGGGCTATTTACGGCGCGAGTCGGAGCTGCACCGACCCGAACAGTTGGTTCGCTGTACCGGCGGCGCGCACCCTGCGCGCCGGTGCCCTGGTGGCCGCCCACCGAGCGGTGAAAGGATTGGCATATGGCCAGCTCACAGCCAACGCCCACGAAAGAAAAGGAGATGGTTGGGATGGCGGTCCATCCCCGGCCCGTATCGGCAGCGGCGGCCGCTGCGGCCGCGTTGCGTGACATCGAGGTGTTGATCGGAAAGGAGTCGGAGAGCGCGACATCGGTGCTGCCGACCGAGGAAGGCTGGACGGTCGAAGTGGAGGTGATCGACCACCGGCACATCCCCCCGACGGCGGACATGCTCGCATTCTACGAAGTGGTGCTGGACCTGGACGGCGAAATGCTGTCCTACCGCAGGACCCGCCGATACCGGCGCGGCTCCGCCCTCGTTTTGTCAGACGACGAACCCTCCGTCGACGGAGACGGACAGACCCCATCCGTGGACGGAAGCGACGGAAGCGGCTGACAGATACACACTCCGAGGTCTCTACGGTTCCTCTGGTCCGTCGAGCACGCCGGCTCTCGCCCCGCAGCAATCGAACACCACTGATAGTGCGCAGGGCGGTGCATACTTCGGTGCGCTGCGGCGCTGCACGCGAGAACTCGCCCCGCCCGCCAGTCGGACCGCATACTTCTGCCATGCAGCAACTCGTCGCCGACAACGAATTCGTCATCAGTGCCGTGATGGTCGTGGTCATCGTGGCGCTCGCCGCCGCCGCGGTCTGGGCTGCGTTCCACTGGCCACAACAGTGAGTCAGCGGGCGGTGTGAAACTCCGAAATCCGGGTGCCGCTCACCGCGGACGTGTACTCGTCCAACCAGCGACGCCTGCCGCTTTTGCGCCTGGTGAAGGTGGGTACGTAGCGGTGATTATCCAGCATCCGGCTTGGGATCGATTGGGAAACCGCAGATTACTACGACGACGTCGACGACGAGGACGCCGACTGGGACGAGTCATCCACGCCAGTGTTGTGCGACAAGAAGAGCGGGATCCTGACCTCCATCGGCAAGATCGAACAGTGGCGAGCCCACGGGGAGGTATATGTGGCGAACAAGCCCAGGATCCTGCCCGGCACCCACGCACCGATTCCGGCCGGCTACATCGCCCTCGATCTCGAACACGAGGAAGAGAAGACCACCGCGGCGGTGTGGACGTTCTGCGCTCGCGCGGTCGGAGTAGCCAATCCGCGCCAGCTCACCATCTTCGCCGACGAGACCCATCAGGCCGATCTGCTCGCCCAGTTGGCCGACTTCTTGGCGGCCTATCCTGATCTTCCCGTCATCTCGTGGAGTCAGTCTGACATCCGAGTTCTCCGAAAGGCGGTCACGGAAATTAGCGTCGAGAACCAGCTGATCGGAAACCTCACCGAGACGCGCCACCACACGGACCTGCTCGAATGGACCAAGGGTGCGATGATCCTGCCGACGAAGAGTCTGGATCTCAAGACCGTCGCTGCGTACTTCGGGATCGCGAACGACGTCCCGTCCATGAACGGCTCGGTAGGGTCCGCGCGAATGAGGGCGCACCGGAGCACGACGAATCCGTCCGTGAAAGAGGAAATTCGCGCTGAGTTGATCCGGTACGTCCGGAGCGACGTCACCCTCCTCGTTGGCGTGGCGGACCACCTGCGGTCGATCCACGACGGAATCACGCCTCCGACCGGTAGGCACGAGCCGCTCCACGCCGATGACGTCATCTACATTTAGAAGTCTGGCCAGCGAGCGGCCGCGCGGGCCCCCAATAGCGTGCTCGATCGTGAGTCGCGCGCCAGCCTTGCGTCGTGTCGGACGGTGCCAATTTTTCACGATCGGACCGAAGATCGTCGAAGCCTTCGATCGGTGCTTGTCTCACCACCGCGCGCCCCGCAGCGCAGTCAGGATCCGAACCAGACGTCGGCTGCCCACCGGTACGACCGCAGGACCACAGGGGTGGGGAAGTCGTCGAGTATCGACCGCCGGCACCTCGCCGGGCAGGGCTGGCAGGTGCTCGATGCGGACACGATCAAGGACTACCTGCTCCGCGATGCCATCGAACAGGGCGTCTACACCGACCTGCTGAGCATCGACCTTGCGGACGGGCACCGGCTGATGCCCCGCGAACTCGCCACCCTGGTGCACGCCGAGTCGACGAAACTCCTCGACATCGTCACCGAGATCTGTCTGTCCCGCGGGGAGAACCTGGTCCTCGAGGGCACGTTCAGCTGGCCGGGCCTCGGCCCGCGGCTACTGACCGACCTCGCGTACGCCGAGTACGAGAAGTTCACGATCCTCGATGTCGAAGCACCCCAGCACATCACCCGTGCCCGGGCGTTGACCAGGTGGTGGCGGGGCCGGCAGGAAGCGTTGCGGGGCGGTGACGGGTTCGGTGGCCGGTTCACCCCGGGGTTCGTCATCGACGCCCTCTACACCGGCGACTCCGAGGAGACGGTGTGCGCCCGCAACGCCCGGGCCGCGTTCGATCACCCACTGGCCGCGGAGCTTCCGATCGTCGAACTGGTCGTCGAGCATGCCGACGGCGGTGACGAGACGTGGGTGAAGGAGAACGGGTGTCGTGGTCTACCCGCAGGTTCCGGCCGACCGACCCGACCCCTGACCGTCCCGGTCTCAGGCGCAGTCGCGGCAGATCGGCTGCTGCTTGTCGGCAAGTCGGCTGCGGTGATGGACCAGGAACAACTTATGCAGGTGACTTCGTCGGATTGTTCGGAGATGACGCGGACGGTGAGTTGTTCGCCGGACAGGTCGGCGCCGGGGTAGTTCGAACGAGTCTGCGGTGTCGGTGTCTTCGACGTCCAACGGTGGGAGACTGGGTGTCTTTCCTGCTGGCGGAGAGCTGTTCGAGGGAGGTGTCCGCTGTGTCGTCGGATTCGGTGACTCGCCGGTGCGTCGTAGTCGGTGACCCTGCCTGTGCGTTCGTGCCACCGGGGATGTTGACGCGGAACCACTCAAGAGCGTAGTTTGCGGCCGGACCCGCTTCGGTGCGCCGCCGGGTGGTGTGCGTGTCCCGCTTCTGCAGTTCGGTCGCGCCGGGTTGGCAGTCGATGCGGTGCCACAGGAACATTCGGGTGACTGGGGTGGGGAGGAATTCGGGTTCAGCGCGTATCCGACCGCCGATCCCGGGCAGGGGCACGATCCGGCCGATCTGCCAGATCGCGGTGGCGGTGGCGTTGGATTGCGTGGTCGACTTCGGTGATCTCGTCGAGGTGTCGATGAACCTGGGCGGCCGTGATCGTGTCGGGGTCGTCGGTGATCATGACGGCCTCATCGGCGATGGTCGAGCCGCGGGAAGTGCGGCGGATCCGACGACCGCCCGCCGGCTGGTGACGAGGACGTCTGCGTGCAGATTCGCCGGTGGCAGCCCCCCGCACCCCGACCTGAACGCAGTGGGTGAGGGCGGCAGGGAGGTGGCGTGCGCGCGGAGGACGGCGCGGACGGCGTTGACGGCCGGGACATCCCCGGCGCCGAGCGGCAGCAGATCGGGGGCGTCGGCGTCGAGGTAGGCGATCGCCGCGTACCGCGGCGCTGTGGGGACACCGATGACGCTGACTGCGAGAGACCACACTCCACATGCGGTGGCACGGTCATGACAATGTTCTCCCGGCTGCTGGGGATGTGGCCGGCGCGCGCCTGCATCATAGGGTTCGGTACCGCTGCGACCCGAGTCCGGGAGACGCTGCACCGCCGGAATTCCCGGCACAGTCGTCGGTCGGTAGATGGTGGGCTAACGCGCACGCCCGCTCGCCGCCCTGAACACAGAAGTCGCCAAAGCCGCCGCACTAAATCCCCAGCCGCCGAGACAATTCGGAAATGCGTTGGAGACTAACTCCTGCCATGGCGAGCCACGCTCGCCCTGCAAGAAGCTCGGTGAATGTGAGTTTTAGCTTCACGAGGGTCGTGTTGGTCTGCCCACATGGACAATGGCTTTAGACAATTGAAATGTGAGTTCGGGTGAGCTTCCTCATCACCGAGACGGACCTGCCGTTACTGTGTGCGGTCGACGATTGCCGATATAGAAGGAGAGCACGATGGCGGTATCACCGAGGAATTCCGAAGGTTCGGCGAAGAGGACGACCAAGGAGATCCGTGAGTGGGCGATCGGAGAGGGCCGTGAAGTGTCGCCCCGCGGTCGGATTTCGGCTGAGATCGAGCAAGCTTTCCATCACGCTCAGGCAAAAACGGCGCCGGCAAGGAAGGTAGCCGCGAAATCGTCGGCCGCGAAGAAGACGGCCGCGAAGAAGACGGCTGCGAAGAAGGCAGTCGCCAAGAAGGCACCGGCGGCGCAGAAGGTGGCTGCGAAGAAGACGGTCGCGGAGAAGGCAGTCGCGAAGAAGGCACCGGCGGCGAAGAAGGTGGCTGCGGAGAAGAAGGTGGCTGCGGCGAAGACGACGACCAAAGAGATTCGCGAGTGGGCGATCGGGGAGGGCCGTGAAGTGTCGCCCCGCGGTCGGATTTCGGCTGAGATCGAGCGAGCGTTCCATGACGCTCAGGCAAAGGAGATTCAGGCCGAGGCGGTGCCGGTGAAGAAGACGGCTGCGAAGAAGGCAGTCGCGAAGAAGACGGTCGCGGAGGCAGTCGCCAAGAAGGCGCCGGCGGCGAAGAAGGCTCCGGCGAAGACAACAGCGCCGAAGACGACGGCTGCGGAAAAGATAGCCGCCGCAAAGGCGTCGGCGAAGAGCGCGGCGGCGGTCAACAAAGGTCCGGCGAAGACGACGACCAAAGAGATTCGCGAGTGGGCGATCGGGGAGGGCCGTGAAGTGTCGCCCCGCGGTCGGATTTCGGCCGAGATCGAGCGAGCGTTCCATGACGCTCAGGCAAAGCAGGTTCAGGCAGAAGCGGTGCCGGCGAAGAAGACGCCTGCGAAGAAGCTAGTCGCGGGGAAGGCTCCGGCGGAGACGTCGATCGTGAAGAAGTCGGTCGCGACGGGGGCGGCAACGAAGGCGGTGGCGGCTGTGGAGTCGGCTGCGGATGCGGCGGCCGCGGAGACGACGGCCGTGAAGAAGAAGGTCGCGAGGAAGGCTGCGGCGAAGACGTCGATGGCGAAGGCGACGGTGGCGAAGGCGGCGGCCGCGGAGAAGATGGTCGCGGGGAAGGCTCCGGCGAAGACGTCGGTCGCGAAGTCGGCGGCTGCAAAGTTGGCTGCGGAAGCGACGGCCGTGAAGAAGGCTCCGGTGGCGGGCGCGGCGGCGGGCACCGCGCCGGCGAAGGCGAAGACCAATGAGATTCGCGAGTGGGCAATCGGGGAGGGCCGTAAAGTGTCCTTGCGCGGTCGGATTTCGGCCGCGATTGTGCGAGCATTCCATGACGCTGCAGCAAAGTTGCCGCTCCCACTCGGATGAAGCGGGTGGGGGTCCGCTGATGAGCGTGACCGACCGACTCCTGTTGCCGCGGTATGCCGTCTCGGGTGATCCCATGTTCGGCACCGTGGAGGTCACCATCGGGGAGCTTGCTGAGTTGCTCGAACGCCAAGTCCCTCCCCGCGACCAGGGTGCTGCAACGCACTGACGGTGCCACTCGTGTGTGTCGAGCGGCGCGCTCTGATGACCGCCCGCACAGGGCAGGATGACGCTGTGGGCGATCGAACCGCAGCAGACCTCGAGCGTGGACTCGCCATGCTCGCCGATATTCCGCGGACGACTTTGTGCGCCAGAGGGTGAGGACTTGCGCAGCCCTACGACCGCGCTCGATGAGCTGAGCAGTGTCGAAGGGATGAGGGTTCGTCAGGTGTCGGGGCGCGACCGGCGAGTCGCCAGCGCGTGATCTGTGTGGAGAGCAACTCCTCCGGGGGCGCAGTTCGGAGGAGACCGCATGAGCGTTCCGCGGGCACGATCAGATGCGGATTGGGAGCGGCAGGTGGCGACCGAGCAGCACGGCCGCGAGCCCGCTCCGAAAGGTCCGTCTTCCGGCACTAGCAGGGAAACAGGCGTCGCTTGTCGACCACTACCAGGACGCCCGATCAGCCCACGACGCCGACGCTGCGCCTAAGGACACGACGAGTGAACCCCATTTTCCTGGTTACGACCGCGGACCGTATCGACTGAGGACCGCACCCAAACGGATGCGGTCCTTACGTGATGCCGGTCAGACAGAGCGTACGTTCGTGGCTTGCGGGCCCTTCTGTCCCTGGCCGACCTCGAACTCCACCCGCTGGTTCTCATCGAGTGACCTGAAGCCGCTGCCCGCGATTTCCGAGAAATGCACGAAAACGTCCGGAGTTCCGTCGTCGGGTGCGATGAAACCGAAGCCCTTCTCACCGTTGAACCACTTCACAATGCCCTGCGCCATGCTGATGCTCCCTACGATCTCGATCCGGGCACTCACATCGATTACCCGATCTCGATACCACTGATCCTGCCACCCGACGACGGACCGGCCGCGCGGACACGTACGTACTGCTCGGCATCGCTGCGACTCCCGGCAACCCGGTCGTTCATCGATCCCCGGTAGCGGCCCCGTTTCCGGGATCGAGCTGAGCGGCGCGGGTTCCGACGTAGCAGTGTTCCTCAGTTGCGCCTTAACCGCTCCCGACAATAGGTGGCGGGGGAGTCCTGATCGCTCGTCGCAGCAGAGCCTGGACACGGCTGCCCCTCCCCAAGACAGAAGAAAATGCCAGGGAATTGAGACAGATTACGGTGGCCATGCCGCGAGAGAAGTGAGAAGTCCGCAGGTCGCAGCGTCGAAGAATGCCACCGCCCGCGGGGCCCTACACCGTCGCCAATCCGGAGACGCATATTCTCCGGTGATGTCGATCAGCGTGGGGAGTGGGGGAGTCGCAGCAAAATCGCTGGTAAAAGGTGTAAATGGGTTGTCGATGCGGCCGGGAGCGGAAACGAAAGCCGGCGTCGGAGCGAGTTGAAAGACACTTGATCAGGTCGGTGGTGTCGACGTCAGTGGTGCCGATCGGTCGTCGCGCACCGGAACCAACGCGCTGCGGACATGCCCGGACGCGTCGACCGGAAGACTTGCTTCCGCGCTTGTCCCGACCGCCTGTCCGAGGACCTGCTTATCGCCCAATCCCGGCACGGGTAGTCCATGCGAACTTCGTCTGCACTCCGGCCGCGTGGTCGCGCTCGCGCGCGTTGCGGGTGTGGGCGATCACCTCAGGTTCGACCTGGAAGGTCAGCTCGGGTCGAAGCGGAGCTTCGCCTTGACTGCGGCCCCAGGCCGGGAACGCGGGTGCCGAGTTCGCCGCGGACGGTGGCAAGGGTGTGGCCGTGCCGGATGAACAACCGTTGCACGTCGGGTGATTCCTCTCGTGAATGGGGTTGTGCATCAACGCCGGTAACCACGCATGGCGTCCTCGGTGACCGCGACGATCGTTCAGGTGAGGGCCGGGTCGAGCGCATGAAGGGCGTGCACTTCCGCCCGGGAGGGCGCGTACGCGCCGGATCGGCTGACCGTCAACGCACTCGTGTGTATCGCGCGGAGCAGTGCGGGTTGGACATCGGGCCAGTCCACAGCCGCGAGTCGATCCCGTGCTTGGGGTGAGCCGAGCAGGCCCGCGTCGAGTAGTCCGGAGAGTAGTCCGGCCATGAAGGAGTCCCCGGCACCGACGGTGTCGCCCACGGTGACCGGTGTCTGGTCGATGTGGAGCATGTCCCGGTTGTGAGCCAGTCGCGCGTACGCGCCCCAGGATCCGCGGGTGACGACCACCATTGCTGGTCCTGTCTTCACCCACCGCCGCATAATGTTCTCGACCGGCACGCCCGGGTAGAGCCAGTCGAGGTCCTCGTCGCTGGTCTTTACCACGTCGGACAGTGAGACCAGGTGCTCGACGCGGTCGACGACGGTGTCGGGCGAATGCATCAGTGCGGGACGGATGTTCGGGTCGTATGACACGGTACCGAGGAGCCGCATCCGTTCGGCCGCGACGACCACCGTCGAGCCGCCTGGTTCGACGGTGGCGGCGATGCTGCCGGTGTGCAGATGCCCGAACGGTTCCAGGTCCGGCAGTTGCGGGACCGCCCAGTTCAGGTCGAACTCGTAGTTTGCGTGTCCGTCCGCGTCGATCCGGGCGAACGCGACCGACGTCTTGTGTGCGGAGTCGGTTCCGGGCGTGATCTGCACGCCGGCGGACTCTGCCCACTGTCTGAGCAGATTTCCCCGGGGGTCTTTGCCCCAGTGGGAGCAGATGCTGGCCGGGTGGCCGAGTGCGCCGAGTCCGACCGCGACGTTGAGCAGGCTGCCGCCGACGTGTTCCTGAGTGGACCCGGGCCTGGTGACGACGTCGATCAGTGCTTCGCCGAGGCTGAGTACGCGGCTGGTCATCAGTGCGCCCGTACCGCGGTCGGCTGGTCCGGGCCGTGGTCGAGTGCGACGCCGAGCTTGGCCTGCATCTCCTCGAGCGGCACACCCTTGGTCTCGGGCATCACCTTCAGCACCCAGATCAGCTGACCGACCATGGCGAGGAAGAAGATGCTGAACGCGGCACCGGCACCGAGGGCACCGATGATCGGCGGGAAGGCGAACGAGGTGATCGCGGCGAACACCCAGTGGGTCAGGCTGCCCAGCGACTGCCCCTGACCACGGATCCGATTCGGGAAGATCTCCGAGAGGAATACCCAGATCACCGAGCCCTGGCCGACCGCGTGGGCGGCGATGAATCCCATCAGCCCGATCAGCACCAGTATCGACGACGTAGAGGTGAACTCGCCACCGCGCGCATTTTCGTAGTAGAACATCACGGCGGCAAGGAATCCCAGGGACATCAGGTAGCCGATCGAGCCGACGATCATCAGCTTGCGCCGGCCGAGCCGGTCGATCAGGCTCAGCCCGACCATGGTGGCGACCAAGTTCATCGCGCCCACCCCGACGCTCATCAGGAACGCGGCGTTCGTGCTGGCGCCGGCCTCCTGCATGACCCGTGGCGCGTAGTACAGGACCGCGTTGATGCCCGACAACTGGTTGAAGACGGCGATCGCGACGGCGAGCAGGATCACCTTGCGGTGCCCGCGCGTGAAGAACGGCACCTTCGTCATGTTCGCGGTGGCCGCCAGCGACTCCCGGATCTCCCTCATCTGGAAGTCGACGTCGGCTTGGGTGGCGCACAGGCGCTTGCTCGTTGCGGTCGCGTCGTCCCATCGACCATTGGCAGCCAGCCAGCGCGGCGTTTCGGGAACGGTCGGCAGCATGAGGACGAACACCAGTGCCGGAACGATCATGACGCCGAGCATCCAGCGCCAAGCATTGTCGCCGGGGACCGCCGCGCGGATGACGGCGTTGGATGCATAGGCGATGAGGATGCCGAGCACGATGTTGAATTGCACCAACCCGACCAGGCGTCCTCGGTTGGCCGCGGGGGCGATCTCGGCGGTGTAGATCGGTGCACAGACGCTGGCACCACCCACGCCGATGCCACCGATGAACCGGAACAGCATCAGAATTTCGACGTTCGGGGCCAGGGCAGACCCGACGGCGCCAAGAACGAAGAGGACGCCGATCACGTAGAGCGCCTTCTTGCGGCCGTACCGGTCTGCCGGCCGGCCGGTGACCAGAGCGCCGAGGATCGTCCCGATCAGTGCGGTGGTGACGGTGAAGCCCAGCTTGGCATCGCTGAGCGCGAACACCTGCTGGATCTGTTCCTCCGCACCGGAGATGACGGCGGTGTCGAATCCGAAGAGCAGACCGCCGGTCGCGGCGACTATGGCGCTGCGAACAACTATGGGTTTCACGAGATGTCTACTTCCTCTTGCGGTTGAAATATCATGGAAAAGAAGGATTTCCGCGCACAGCGCGATGGGTTGGGCGCCCACGCCATCGCCCGTCGGCCGCGGCGATCACCGCGGGGTCGAGGGCTCGGAGCCAGAAGCGCCCTGCGTCTCGACGTGGATGTCGTGACCGCTGCGGGCGGCACCCTGCTCCAGCGATTCCGCCGCCAGGTATGTGTGTGCGATGCCCGTAGGGCACGAGGTTGTGGCTACGAACTTCATGTCACGCGCCTTTCCTAGCGGTTCGCTGTCGCAGCCGAGGCGACGACCGATCGAGGCTGACCTGCCTGGTCCTGCGTCGCTGTATCGATGAGCCTGCGGATAGTTATAGCTGTGACGTGGCTCTCATGTCAACAGATACGGGCCTAAACACACACAGTCGGGCACCAATGAGCAGGTCAAAACCACACGCCGAAGTGGTCGGCGGCCAGCAGTGCGATCACCTCCGCGCCGGTGAGAGTCGGAGTTCCGGGCGCGCGCCGTCTGGATGGGCGGAGTCTGCGGGGGCGCGACTGTCTCCACGAAAGCGTCAGGCGTGCGCGTGAAACTGTTGGCCCGGAACGGGATGCGGTCGGCGGGGCGGCCGCCACCCACAGCCTCAGCCCGCACAACTCGTTGGTGTTGGGCGAGGGCGCTCTCAGTGCATCCCGATGTAGATCTCGCCGGTCGTGACGTCCTCTTCGAGCGCCTCGAGGGAACGCCCCGTGTTTCGGGCACCCTCGTCCACACGAACACAAGCGCCGCCACGCCGATGACGGCGAACATGAAGAACGACCCGGTGAAGACGATTTCCTTGACGAGCGACGGGAAGAACAGCGCCAGGATTCCGTTGGTGGTCCAGCCGAAGAAGACCGAGATCCCGATCCCGAGGCCGCGCATGTGCAGCGGGAAGATCTCCGCCAGCCATACCCACACGTGGTCGCCGTGATCGGCGGGATCATCGCGCTTCGTAACATGGACCGGCTGGACCGGCGCAAGACCTCCCCATGGGTCTCTCGCCCACCACGATCTGCCACTGTCTGATCGGTGTTGCCTCGATCTGAATAGCCGTATTCCGGCGCGGCAGCGCTCGGCCTCTGATTGTCCGCGTCATCGAACAAATGACGTGCGTGGGGCCCGATGTCGTTCGGTCGGAACGTGCTCCGCAGGTCCTCCCCGGGGTTCGCACCTTGCAATGTATCGCTGTATCGTGGGCGGTACCGACCGCAACCTGCCTTCCGCCGGCATCGCCGAAAAGGGTGATGGACGGAAAGGGTTCACCGATGGCCAACCCGCATCGGCCGACCACCGATCAGGTCCTGGAGTTGATCAAGGCCGAAACCGGTAACGAGCTGTCCGCCTCGACGTTTCGCGGATACGTCTCCCGTGGGCAAGCGCCGGCGCCGGTGGAGTGGATCGGGCGCACCCCGTTGTTCAAGCGCTCGGAGATCGCCGAGTGGGCCCGCAACAGGCCCGGCCAGGGTGCGCGCACCGACCTGCGTACGTCACGCCGGCGCCGCGCCGACTGATCGCCGTCGTTCCCGGTGACCCCCTAGAGAGGTGGCAAGCCGACGGAACATCATGTTCCCCAGTGGATCCCGGTGCAATGCGTGCACCTGCCGGATGGGGGAGCGCAATGTGTGAATGTGGTGCACCGCGACGGAAGGTTCTCAAGACCGTTAGGATCGTCCCCGGCCTGCGGGGGATCGGCTTCGCATGGCAACGACAGATCAACGATCAAGGGAACACGCACACATGACAGCTGGTGAGGTCACTCAGGCGGAGAAGGACGGAGCCAACAAGTACAGCGGGGCCGTCCTCGGGGCGTACGACACCTTCGTCCTGAAGTGGAGCAACACCTACGCCTGGCGCTGCCCCCGTGAACGGCTCCTCACCCACTACGACACCCACCTGGGCGGCCGGCACCTCGATATCGGCCCCGGCACCGGTTGGTATCTCCACCGGGCCACCTACCCGACCGCGGCGCCCGAGATCACGCTGATGGACCTCAACACTCACACCATGGCGATGACCACCGGCAGGCTCGCCGACCGGAACATCATCCCGGCCGTCCACACCGGCAGCATCCTCTCCCCGATCGACCCCGCCGTGGGGGTATTCGATTCGGTGGCAGCGAACTTCGTGTTCCACTGTGCTCCCGGGTCCTGGGCGGAGAAGGGGACAGCGTTCGGGCACATCGCCCAGGTAGTCGCCGATGACGGGGTGTTCTTCGGCTCCACCATCCTCGGGACCGGGGTGGCGCACAACCTGTTCGGCCGCGCCCTCTGCGCCCTCTACAACGGGCCGATCAAGGCCTTCGACAACCGGGCCGACTACCTGGACGGCCTGCGCACCGCATTGTCGGCGGCATTCGGAACCGTCGACATCACCGTCGTCGGAACCGTGGCGGTGTTCGCGACTCACCGACCGCGACGAACCCCGCCGCAGTAGGGCGCTCACGTGCTCCTCGTCCAGGCTTTGATG
>NZ_JAAOQS010000159.1:0-16612 GCF_011603105.1 Rhodococcus sp. A14
GGCGGAGAGGGCGTGTGTCGGTGTGGGGTGGGGCTTGGGTGCACCCGGTTTCGCCGCGGCACCGGGCTTCGGGAGGCTGGGCTTCGGTGTGTCGTGCTGCTGAGCGGCAGGCTCCACGGCGGGCTTCGCGTCGCTGCTGTCGGTCATCGGTTCCTCATCTCTGCCGCGCGTCACGGCTGCCTGAACGCAATACTGGCTCCATACGACCCGGGACGGGTGCTGGCTCCATTCAACCCGGTACGGGCCCTGTGGACTATTGAATCAGGTCGGACGGTCCGCGTTGGTACCGATTGACGGCACCGCCAGAATCGGATGTCGGGTCCGCACGGACGGTCGACTAGCGTGACTGTGTGTTCACCGCCGCAATCCTCGTGCCGTCTCCACCGCTACTGGTACCCGAACTGACCGGGGCGGCCGCTGCGGAGACGGCGCCGTTGCGGGATGCGGTCCAGACGGCGGCGAAGGCGTTGTCCGCGCTCGCCACCGAGTGGGTGGCGGTCGGAGCGGCGCCCGCCGCGGTGGCGGTACGTTCCGACGCCCAGGGCACCTATCGCGGCTACGGCGTCGACGTACGGGTCGCGTTGCGGCCCGGTCCGGCAGGCGATCCCGACCCGGACCTGCCGCTCGCGGCGCTGACGGCCGGGTGGATCCGGGGGACGTGCGCGCCGGACGCCGTCGTCGACGCGCGGATCCTCTCCGCCGACCTGTCGCCGCACCAGTGCGCCGAGTACGGCGCGGAACTGCGCACCCTTCTCGACCGGGATCCGGAGCCGCGGGGTCTGGTGATCGTCGCGGACGGGGCGAACACTCTCACGGCGAAGGCGCCGGGCGCGTTCGACCCGCGTGCGGAGGGCGTGCAGGCCAGGATCGACGCCGCGCTCGACACCGGCGACCGCGACGCGCTGCTGGCCCTCGAACCCGCGGAGTGCGATTCCCTCGGCATCGGCGGGCGCGTCCCGTGGCAGGTTCTCGCCGGCGTGTTCGACGCGCCACCCGCTTCCTGCCGGACGCTGTACAGCGCGGCACCCTATGGAGTCGGTTACCACGTGGGGGAGTGGCGTCCGTGAGGTCACCCGTGCCGATCGCCGTCGTCGGACCGACCGCAACCGGAAAGTCGGATCTCGCACTGGACCTGGCCGAACGTCTCGGCGGCGAGATCGTCAACATCGACGCGATGCAGCTGTACCGGGGCATGGACATCGGCACCGCCAAACTCGCCCCGGCCGAACGCCGCGGAATCCCGCACCACCAACTCGACGTGCTCGACGTGACGGAGACGGCCACCGTCGCGAACTATCAGCAGGCGGCGGTCCGCGACGTCGAGGCGATCGCCGCACGCGGCGCAGTGCCGGTCATCGTCGGCGGATCGATGATGTATGTGCAGTCGCTGCTCGACGAGTGGAGCTTCCCGGCCACCGATGCGTCCGTGCGGGCGCGGTGGGAAGCCGTCCTCGCCGAGAAGGGCGTCGCGGCCGTCCACGCTGAACTCGGCCGGGTGGACCCCGACGCCGCCGCGTCGATCCTCCCCACCGATGGCAGGCGCCTGGTCCGGGCCCTCGAAGTCGTGGAGATCACCGGGAAGCCGTTCGCGGCGTCGGCCCCGCGGATCGGCGAACCGCGCTGGGGCACACACATCGTCGGTGTCGACCGGGATACCGCCGAACTCGACGACCGGATCCGGCTCCGCACCCGGCTGATGTTCGAACGGGGACTCGTCGACGAGGTGAACGGGCTGATCGAGCTGGGACTGCGCGACGGGGTCACCGCACCCCGGGCCATCGGCTACGCACAGGTCCTCGCCTGGCTCGACGGCGAATACGACCTCGACGAGGCGCAGGAACGCACATTCATCGGCACCCGGCGCTACGTGCGCAGGCAACGGTCGTGGTTTCGCCGCGACACCCGCATCCACTGGGTCGACGGAAGCGACCCCGACCTCGCGGACACCACGATCCGCACCCTCGGCGAGACCCGAACACTGGGAGAACGATGAGCCGCGCACCGTCCGGACGCAACCGTCCGGCCCCGTCCCTGCTGGTGACCACCCGCAACGCCCGCTTTCAGCAGTGGCAGTCGTACCTCACCAACCGCGCCAAGCGAACGAAGGCGGGACGCTTCCTGATCCAGGGCGTCCGTCCCCTCAACCTGGCGCTGGAACACGGCTGGCCGATCGAATCGCTGCTGCACCGCATCGACGGCCCGCCACTGTCCGGCTGGGCACGGGAACTGCTCGACACCCGGTCCGTCGAACAGATCGGTGTCAGTGCCGAACTGATGGCCGAACTGGGTGAGAAGACCACCACCGCGCCGGAACTGATCGCCGTCGCGAAGACACGAACCCCGCGACTGAAGGACCTGCGACTGCAGTCCGTCCCCCTGATCGTCGTGTTCGACCGGCCCGCCTCACCCGGAAATCTGGGCACCCTCGTCCGTTCCGCCAACGCGTTCGGCGCCGACGCGGTCGTCGTCGTCGGCCACGGCGCAGATCCGTTCGACCCCCGGAGTGTCCGTGCCTCCACCGGATCCCTCTTCGCGATGCCCGTCGTGACGGTGTCGTCCGTCGACGAGATCCTCGCCTTCCGCGACGCCCGGCGGGCGTCCGGAACCGACCTGCACATCGTCGGCACCGACGAGACCGGCTCCGTCACCATCGACGCCCACGACTTCGGCGGCGGCACCGTGCTCGTCATCGGCAACGAGACCCGCGGGATGAGCGCTGCCTGGCGCGACGCCTGCGACACGGTGGTCAACATCCCGATCGGAGGCGCCGCGAGTTCCCTCGGCGCCCCCTCCGCCGGCGCCGTCGCCCTCTACGAAATCGCCCGGCAGCGTAAATGAACCGCACCGCGGTCGCGCCGATGAACCGCACCGCGGTCGCGCCGATGAACCGCACCGCGGTCGCGCAGATGAACAGCACCTGCTCGACCGTTGGTTAGAGTGGTGCGCATGGATTTCAGCAAGGGACACGGCACCGAGAACGACTTCGTGGTCCTCCCGGATCCCGATGTCCTCATCGACCTGTCGGCCCCGCGGGTAGCGGCGCTGTGCGATCGCAGGCGTGGGCTCGGCGCCGACGGAATCCTGCGCGTCGCGAAGGCCGGTGCGCTGGCCGCCGCCGGTGTGCTCGCCGAACTTCCCGACGGCACGTCCGAGGACGACTGGTTCATGGACTACCGCAACGCCGACGGCTCGATCGCGGAGATGTGCGGCAACGGCGTCCGTGTCTTCGCGCACTACCTCCGCGCGGCGGGGCTCGAGACACGCGACGAGTTCGTGGTCGGCAGCCGGGCCGGCGGCAAACCGGTGATCGTGCACTCGGCCGACGGCGCCTTCGGCGAGGTCACCGTCGACATGGGCGTGGTGCGGGATCTGGGAACCAGTGCCGCGACCATCGACGGCAAGGTGTTCAACGGGATCGGCATCGACGTCGGCAACCCGCACCTGGCGTGTGTCGATGCGCACCTCACGGCGGCGTCCCTGTCGGCCCTCGACCTGACGGCCGCACCCGGGTTCGATCCCGGCTTCTTCCCGCACGGCGTGAACGTGGAGATCCTCACCCGCATCGATTCCGGTGCCGTGGACATGCGGGTACACGAGCGCGGGGTCGGCGAAACACGGTCGTGCGGCACCGGGACGGTGGCCGCGGCCACCGCCGCTCTGCGCTTCGACGGGGCCGACTCCGGTGAGGTGAATGTCCGTATTCCCGGTGGTCAGGTCACCGTTGCGGTGTCCGACGGCCGGGCGACGTTGCGCGGACCGTCCGTCCTGGTGGCGTCCGGGAACCTCGACGACGGCTGGTGGAACGGCCTCGCCTGATCGCCCTGCGCGAAATGCACGTGCGCACCCTCGACATTCCGTGGGATCATGAGGGTGTATGACGAAAACACATCGCACAGAAGAATCGCCGATCTCCGACTCCACTGAGTTCGCCTACGACGACGGGCGCCCTTCGGTCGGCGAGATGCAACTCGAGGACCGCAGCGCGCTGCGCCGAGTTGCCGGGCTCTCCACCGAGCTCACAGACGTCACCGAGGTCGAATACCGACAGCTGCGCCTCGAACGCGTGGTGCTCGTCGGTGTCTGGACGCAGGGAACCGCGGCGCAGGCCGAATCCAGCATGGCCGAGCTCGCGGCTCTGGCCGAGACCGCCGGGTCCGAGGTCCTCGAGGGCCTCGTCCAGCGGCGGGACAAACCAGACGCGGCCACCTACATCGGTTCCGGCAAGGCCGAGGAACTCCGTGAGGTCGTCCTCTCGACCGGCGCCGACACCGTCATCTGCGACGGTGAACTCACTCCCGCGCAGCTGACCGCGCTGGAGAAGGTCGTCAAGGTCAAGGTCATCGACCGGACGGCCCTCATCCTCGACATCTTCGCTCAGCACGCGACGTCCAGGGAGGGCAAGGCGCAGGTTGCACTGGCCCAGATGGAATACATGCTGCCGCGACTGCGTGGCTGGGGTGAATCGATGTCCCGGCAGGCGGGTGGTCGCGCCGGCAGCAACGGCGGCGTGGGGCTGCGTGGTCCCGGTGAGACCAAGATCGAGACGGACCGCCGGCGAATCCGTGAGCGGATGGCGAAGCTGCGGCGCGAGATCAAGGGCATGAAGGCCGCCCGCGACACCAAACGCACCAGGCGTCTGCGGAGCGAGACCCCGTCCATCGCGATCGTCGGATACACCAACGCCGGCAAGTCGAGCCTGCTCAACGCTTTGACGGGGTCCGGGGTGCTGGTGCAGAACGCGCTGTTCGCCACCCTCGACCCCACCACCCGGCGGGCGGCGCTGGACGACGGCCGCGAGTACGTCCTCACCGACACCGTCGGGTTCGTCCGGCACCTGCCGACGCAGCTGATCGAGGCGTTCCGCTCGACGCTCGAGGAAGTCACGGACGCGGATCTGCTGCTTCACGTCGTCGACGGTTCCGATCCGCTGCCCACGGATCAGATCAGGGCCGTCCACGAGGTGATCACCGAGGTGATCCGGGAGAACGACGCCGCAGCGCCGCCGGAACTCATCGTGGTGAACAAGATCGACGCGGCCGACCCGGTCACGCTGACCCAGCTGCGCGGCCTGCTGCCCGGAGCGGCGTTCGTCTCCGCCCGGACCGGGGAAGGCATCGCCGAGTTGCGCGCGCATCTCAGCGATGTGCTGGTCCGCCCGGAGATCGAGGTCAGCGTTCTCCTCCCGTACAACCGGGGAGACCTGATGGCCCGGATCCACTCGGACGGACAGATCCTCGACTCGTCCCATGAAGAGGACGGCACGCGCGTCCACGCGCGGGTGCCCGAAGCGCTGGCGTCGGCACTGGTTCAGTACAGCGGCAGTGCCTGACCGCTCACGGTGGTCGGCCCGTGTCGCGGTCGCGGTGCTCGCTGCGTGCACACCGCTCGCGGCGGCGGGCGCCGGGTCCGCAGAGCCGTTCTTCCGCGATCAGACCGCCGTCGACGCGTCGGAATTCGGTCCGCTCTGCACTCCCGACGATTCGGGGGTCGGCACCCCGGACGAGGCCTCGCTGGAAGAGCTGTCGGGGCTCGTGTCGGCGGGGGGACTGCTCTACGCGGTCGGTGACAGCGGGTCCGATCGCGCGGTCGCGGTGATGGACGGGAACTGCGCCGTGCAGCGGTGGCTTCCGCTGCCGGTCGATCCGTACGACGTCGAGGACATGGCCTCCGGCCCCGACGGCCGGCTGTGGCTCGCCGACACCGGGGACAACGGACGCCGACGCGACACGGTGGCACTGATCGCGATGGACCGCGACACCGGCGCAGGGGAACTGCATCGGCTGACGTATCCGGACGGCCCGCACGACGCCGAGACCGTTCTCGTCCAAAACGACGGCACCCCGCTGATCGTCACGAAGGAAGTGTTCGGGGCGGGCAACGTGTACCGGCCTGCGGAGGGCGCCGGTGTGGGCGGCCTCGCGAGCCCCGGCCCGACCCCGCTCGAGAAGGTGGGGACGCTGGACGTCGCCGAGACGAACGGCGCCGACGACGCCACCACCGGGAGCGGCACCACGGCCCCGGCCCTGCATTCGACGATGTTCACCGGCGGCGCCGTGTCCGCCGACGGAACCGTGGCCGCCGTCCGCAGCTACTCCGACGTGTTCCTGTTCTCGGCGCCGGACGGCGACCTGGCCGCCGCGTTCGCCGCGGGGCCGGTGGTGCGCGCACACGTTCCGCAGCAGCCGCAGGGGGAGTCGATCGCGTTCACCGAGAACGGCGACCTGCTGATCGCCTCCGAGGCGCGGGAGGGTCCCGTTCCGCCGATTCAGGCGCTGCCCGGGGCGGTATCGAGGGTGCAGCAGCAGGCCCGCACGGAGACAGTCGCGGACGAGGCGTCGGCGCATTCGTCGGGAACGTTGTGGGGGATCGGCATCGCCGGCGGCGCGGTCGTGCTCGTGGTCGGCGCCGGCTTCCTGGTCCGCCGCCGTGCCCGATAGGTCTGTTTTGCGAGAAATGTTGCGAGCCTGATTCTTTCGGTGGCCGGCACGGTGTGAATACTGGCGGGGTGCAGGCCCACGAGTTGTTGTCGCGTATCGCCCACCTGTCACTCGAGCACGGTCGCGCCCAGACCGCATCGACCGTCGCCGTGGTGGCGGGCACCGTCGTAATGCTCGCGGCGTCGCGTTCCGCCCGGCCGCCGATCCTCCGCGCCGCGGCGGTCGCGGTGCCCGTGACCGCGGTGATCGGGGGTGCCGTGTGGGCGACGTACCGGCCGCTTCCCAATCAGATACCGCCGGCGGGATACGCGTGGATCTGGCTCGCCGTCGGCACCCTCGTACTCGCAGCGGCTCTCCTGCTCCGGAAGCCCGGCGTCCGGCGCGCAGTGGTGATCGGGACGGCAGGTGCCATGGTCGCGGCCGCGGCGGTCGGGCAGGTCAATGCGGAGGTCGGCGTCTTCCCGACCGTCGGTTCGCTGGCCGGGCACCGCCCGCCGACGGTAGTCGAGCCGGTGTCGTTCGGTGCCGTCCCCGGGTTCGAAAGCGCCGTGCAGTCCGGGACCCCGATGGACTCGGTGTGGACACGTCCGGTGCGCACACCCGGCTCCGGTGTGGTGACGGAAGTGGAGATCCCCGGCACCGAATCCGGATTCCCGGCCCGGCCGGCCGTGTTGTATCTGCCGCCGGCGTACCTGACGTCGCCCCGCGCCGTGCTCCCCGTCATTGTGATGATCGCGGGACAGCCGGGGCGCCCCCAGGACTGGTTCGGCAGCGGACGATTGGGGTCCACGGTGGACGCGTATGCCGCGCGGCACGACGGCCTCGCGCCGGTCGTCGTGGTGGTCGACGCACTGGGGTCGCAGGACGCGAATCCGCTCTGTCTGGATTCGGCGCTGGGCAACGCTGCCACCTACGTGGCCCGCGACGTGCCCGCGTGGATCGAGAAGTCCCTGCAGGTGTCGCGCGATCCGGCGCAGTGGGCGATCGGCGGATTCTCGTACGGGGGTACCTGTTCGATCCAGCTGGCCGTGAACTATCCGGCGATCTACCCGACGTTTCTCGACTTCCTCGGTCAGGACGAGCCCTCGCTGGGCGATCACGCGGGGACGGTTGCGGCGACGTTCGCCGGCGACGAGCGTGCGTTCGCGGCGGTCAATCCGGTCGACGTGCTGAGGACGCGGCAGTTTCCGGAGCTGACCGGGGTGTTCGTCGCCGGGGCGGCGGACGACGAATACCGCCCGCAGCAGCAGCGGATGTTCGCTGCCGCGCGGGCGGCCGGCCTGAACGTGCGGTACTACGAGCTCCCCGGTGGCCACGAGGGCGCAACCTGGGGTGCGGCGCTCGAGCGGGAGATGGACTGGACCGGCCGTCAGCTGGGTCTCACCAGCTGACGGCCGGATAGCGGTCAGGCGTCGAGGTCGGCCGCCACCAGCTGGGCCACCTTCTCGACGGCGTCGGCGTCGTCGCTGGTGACCGTGACGTCGGTGCCCTTGGTGGCGCCGAGCGTCATGATGAGCAGTGCGGAACCGGCGTCCACGGGTTCGCCGTCCGCCACGGCCAGCGTGACGGGCACACCGGCGGCGGCAACCGCTTCGGCGATGACGGCGGCGGGACGGGCGTGCAGGCCGATGGACGAACCGACGGCGACTGTGGTGCTGGGCATGGACTCTCTCCTCTGTCGGTGGGGGGTGGTGCGGGACGAGCGGGTCGATCTGTTTCTCTTACGCTGCGACTGTCGCAACGTCGGGGTCGAGTTCGGCGTCGGACGCGCCGGGCTTGATGAATTCCTTGGCGGCGACGACGCACAGTGCGGCGACGACGACACCGGCGGCCAGCGCCACCAGGAACCACAGCAGGTTGCCGATGGCGAAGAAGACGAAGATTCCGCCGTGCGGTGCGCTGAGGGTGACGTTGAACGCCATGATCAGGGCGCCGGTGACGGCGCCGCCGGCCATCATCGAGGGAATGACGCGCAGCGGGTCGGCGGCGGCGAACGGAATGGCACCTTCGGAGATGAACGCCGAGCCGAGAAGCCAGGCCGCCTTGCCGTTTTCGCGTTCCGCCTCGCTGAACAGGCTGGGACGCAGGACGGTCGACGCGAGAGCCATCGCCAGCGGCGGGACCATGCCCGCAGCCATCACGGCCGCCATGATCCGCAGCGAGGCGGGATCGTTGACGTTGAGGCCGGCCACCGCGAACGCGTAGGCGGCCTTGTTCACCGGGCCACCGAGGTCGAAGCACATCATCAGGCCGAGGATGATGCCGAGGAAGATGACGGAGCTGCCGGACAGACCGTTGAGCCAGTTCGTCAGTCCCGACGTGATCGAGGCGAGCGGACGGCCCAGAACCAGGAACATGAGTGCGCCGACGATCAGCGTCGCGAACAGCGGGATGATCACCACCGGCATCAGGCCGCGCAACCACTGGGGAACCGGGATCCGGCTGATCCACAGCGCGACCACGCCGGCGATCAGACCACCGACGAGGCCTCCGATGAATCCGGCGCCGACGAAGACAGCCACGGCGCCCGCGGTGAAGCCCGGCGCCAGACCGGGCCGGTCGGCGATGGCGAAGGCGATGTAACCGGCCAGAGCGGGTACGAGGAAGCTGAACGCCAGCGAACCCAGTTGGAACAGCACCGCGCCCAGGTACGTTGCCAGGCCACCCTCGGGGAGTTGGCCGAGGGAGTTGCTGAGGACGATGTCCTCCGCGGGACCGGAGATCTCGTACCCGCCGAGCAGGAAGCCGAGGGCGATCAGCAGACCGCCGGCGGCGACGAACGGGATCATGTAACTGACACCGGTGAGCAGCACCTGGCGCAGGTGGGTGCCCCAGCCGATCGATCCGGCCGGCTCGTCCGCCGCGCTGCCGGCGCTACCCGCGTCCACGGTGGCCGCGGACGGGTTCATGCCCGCGCGCAGTGCCTCGGTGATCATGGTGTCGGGCTCGTTGATGGCGCGCTTGACGCCCGACGCCACCACCGGCTTGCCTGCGAAGCGTTCCTTGCCCTTCACCCCGACATCGGTGGCGAAGATGACGGCGGATGCGCCCGCGATCACTCCCGGTGCCAGCGGTGTGCTTCCGCTCGAACCCTGAGTCTCCACGTGGACGACGACGCCTGCGCGTTCGCCGGCGGCGACGAGGGAGTCGGCGGCCATGTACGTGTGGGCGATGCCGGTCGGGCAGGCCGTGACCGCGACGATGTGCTTCGGTCCCTCTTCGGGCTCGGGTTCCTTCTCCGGGGCGACCGGTTCGGGCGTCGGAGCCGGGGCCGGGGCCGCGGCGGCCGCCGCGGGTGCTGCGGCTGCTGCGGGGGCCGCGGCCGCCGGTGTGGCGGCGGGTGCGGGTGCGGGTGCCAGGACGTCGTTCACCAGGGTGACGATCTCGGCGGGGGACTTCGCATCACGGAGCGCTCCGACGAAGGCGGGGCGCACCAGCGCCCGCGCGAGCGAGGAGAGCAGCTTCATGTGCTCCGCGCCCGCACCTTCGGGCGCGGCGATGAGGAACACCAGATCTGCAGGTCCGTCGGGGGCACCGAAGTCGACCTTCGGGGCGAGCCGGGCGAATCCGAGGGACGCCGCCACAACGGCTTCGGAACGGCAGTGGGGGATCGCGATCCCACCGGGAAGTCCCGTCGCCGATTGTGATTCACGCGCCAGTGCGGCGTCGCGGAGAGCGTCCGCTTCGGTGGCGCGACCGGCGTCGGCCAGACGCCGGGAGAGCGCGGAGATCACGTCCTCCTTGGAGGCTCCGAGGTCGGTGTCCAGGGAGATCAGATCTTCGCTGATGATCTGCGGCCCCGAATCGCGGTCGGGTGTCGAGTGAGACATGGTGTTTCCTTCTGGTTCAGGCCGGATCGGGGGCGGGGGAGATGAGGGCGGTGACAGTGACGGCGTCGATGTCGACGTGTTCGGGGGTCGGCAGGGTGGTGCCGGGAAGGGCTGCCGCCGCGCTGCCGTAGGCGACGGCGGATCGGAGGCAGTCCGCGGGGGTCGCGCCGGACATCTGCGCTGCCAGGTAGCCAGCCAGCGACGAGTCGCCGGCGCCGACGGTGCTGCGGGCAACGATCGGTGGTGGCGTGGCCCACCAGGCGCCGGCCTCCGTCACGAGAACCGCACCCGCGGCACCGAGCGTGGCGAGGACGGCTTCGACCCCGCGGTCCACGAGTTGCCTGCCGGCATGGGCGGTGGCCGTCGGGTCCCCGCGCAGCGCGGACTCCTCGAGCAACTGCCCGTCGGCGCCGGTGAGCTGAGCGAGTTCCTCGCTGTTCGGTTTCACGAGGTCGGGGGCGGCCGCGGGGAACCGTTCCGCGAGCGCGAGCAGCGGGGCGTCCGACGTGTCGACGGCGACTCGGCATGGTGCCGAGCGGAGTGCCTCGACGAGCGTGGCGTACCAGTCGGTGGGAATGCCCGGGGGAAGGGAACCGGACAGCACGACCCACTCGGCCCGGGACCCGCGTTCGATGATCTCCGACTGCAGATCGGCGAGGGACTCGGCCGACATGACGACGCCGGGTTCGTTGACCTTGGTGGTGGTGCCGTCGGGTTCGGTGATGGTGATGTTGGTGCGCGCCGGACCGGACGTCGCCACGGTCACGTGCTCGATCCCGTGCTCGGACAGGGCGGTGAGCAGGGGATCACCCTCGTTGCCCGGGAGTACCGCGACAGCGGCGACACCGGCCGACGTGAGCGCGCGGGCGACGTTGACGCCCTTGCCTCCCGGGTCGCTGTGGGTGGCGGCCGCGCGCAGAACGGTTCCTCGTTCGAGGCGTCCCACCAGGTTGACGGTGCGGTCGATGCTCGGATTGGCGGTCAGCGTGACGATCATGCGATCACCACCTCGATTCCCTGGTCGTGGAAGTGGGCTCGGTCTGCGGAACTGATGTCGGCGTCGGTGACGAGGATGTCGACGCTGTGGATGGGGGCGAAGCTCACGAGGTGTTCCCTCCCGACCTTCGACGAGTCGGCGACCACGACGACGTGGTTGGCGCACCGGACCATCGCGCGCTTGACCGCGGCCTCCTCGGTGTCCGGGGTGGACAGGCCGTGGCCGACGCTGAGCGCGTTGGTGCCGATGAACGCGACGTCGACGCGGAGGACGTCGAGGATGCGCAGCGCCTCCTCGCCGACGGCGGCCTGCGTGATGCCGCGCACCCGGCCGCCCAGCATGTGGAGCGTCACCGAATTGAGTCCCGCGAGCCGGGCTGCGATCGGCACGGAGTTGGTGATCACGGTGAGGTCCAGATCGGACGGGAGTTCCGGGATGATGCGCCCCGTCGTGGTTCCCGCGTCGAACAGCACGCTGCCACCGGACGGAGGCAGGTAGGCGGCGGCGCGCTTGGCGATCCGGTCCTTCTGCTCGGCGCGGGTGTGATCGCGCTCCGTCATGCCGGGCTCGGTGACGGTGAGGGACCCCGCAGGCACCGCGCCGCCGTGCACGCGGCGGACGTGGCCGAGACGCTCGAGAAGAGCGAGGTCACGGCGCACGGTCTCGGTGGTGACGCCGAACGTGTCGGAGAGGTCCGCGACCGACATGCGTCCGCGCTGCGAGATCAGCGTGGTGACCGCTTGCTGGCGTTCTTCCGGATACACCGTGACCCCGTTCCTGTTCTCGTCGGTGAAGTGTTCGGTGATGTGATCCGTTATGGTCTGCATCACACGAAATGTTGTGTCATGTTGTTTTACGCCCGAGTGTGTTGACATGTCAAGAGTTGAGAGTAATCTCCGTCACATAGTCGATTCGCATTTCCGACTGTGTGAAGACAGAACGAGCCGGCCAGGAGGACCCGATGACCGAAGACCGTGAAATCGTGCGAGGTACGCCGGTGGTACCCGGCATTGCCTACGCGCCGGTGATCTGGCCGGCTCCGCGGCCGGAGGTCGCACCCGGATCGGCCCGGATCGACGAGGCGTCGCGGGACGCGGAGAAGGTCCGCTTCGAGGAAGCGGCCGCCGTCGTGTCAGGGCGACTCCGCGACCGCGCGGCGAGCGTCTCCGGGGCCGCGGCAGAGGTGCTGCAGGCGAACGCGGCGATGGCTGCCGACCGCGGCTGGCTCGGTGCCGCGCAGAAGCTGATCGCCGGTGGAGCCCCGGCCGAGGAAGCGGCGGCCGAAGCCACCGAGCAGTTCGCCACCCTGTTCACCAAGATGGGCGGGCTGATGGCCGAACGGGTGACCGACCTGCGCGACATCCGGGACCGTGTCGTGTCCGAACTCCTCGGCCTGCCCGAACCCGGCATCCCCGTGCCCACGACACCGTCGATCCTGTGTGCCCAGGACCTCGCGCCCGCCGACACCGCCGGTCTCGATCCCGAATTGATCGTCGGACTCGTGACCGTCCTCGGCGGCCCGACGAGCCACACCGCGATCATCTCGCGGCAGCTGGGCATACCGTGTGTGGTCGCGGTGCGTGACCTCGAATCCGTCGTCGCGGGCACCCCCGTCCTCCTCGACGGGTCGGCGGGCGAACTCGTGGTCGAACCGGACCCCGTGGAGGCCCGTGCCGCCGTGGAACACGGCCGCGCCGAACGGATCCGCATCCAGTCGTGGGAAGGACCCGGCCGCACGAGCGACGGGCATTCCGTGTCGATTCTGGCCAACGTCCAGGACGGGGCCGGTGCGCGCTCGGCGGCCACGACCGCCGCCGAGGGCGTCGGACTGTTCCGCACCGAGTTGTGCTTCCTGGACCGCGATTCCGAGCCCGGTGTCGACGAGCAGGCCGAGATCTACGGAGAGGTGCTCGACGCGTTCGCCGGCCGGAAGGTGGTGATCCGGACCCTCGACGCGGGATCGGACAAGCCGCTGCGCTTCGCCAACCACGCAGAAGAGGCGAACCCGGCGCTCGGGGTCCGCGGAATCCGGATCGCCGAACAGAACCCGGGAATCCTCAGCAGGCAACTCGACGCCGTCGCCGCCGCGGCGAAGCAGACACAGTCGCAGCCGTGGGTGATGGCGCCGATGATCTCGACTCCCGCCGAGGCCGAATCCTTCGCGGCGGAGGTCCGCGCCCGCGGACTCGTGCCCGGCGTGATGGTCGAGGTACCGGCCGCCGCGCTTCTGGCCGACCGCCTCCTGCGCCACGTCGACTTCCTGTCCATCGGCACGAACGACCTCGCGCAGTACACGATGGCCGCCGACCGGATGTCCTCCGACCTGGCATCGCTCACCGATCCCTGGCAACCGGCGGTCCTCGCGCTCGTCGCCCGCACGGCCGAGGCGGGCATCGCGGCGGGCAAACCGGTCGGCGTCTGCGGCGAGGCGGCCGCCGACCCGCTACTCGCCTGCGTGCTGATCGGACTCGGGGTCACGTCGCTGTCCTGCGCCGGTGCCGCCGTGTCCGGTGTCGGGGCGAAGGTGGGATCGGTCTCGCTGGACGACTGCCGTCGTGCCGCCGAGGACGTGCTCGCCACGAGTGATCCGGCGGAGGCGCGGACCGCGGCGGTACGGGTGCTGGGCGCGTAGTCCCGGTTTGCCGCGGGATCCGGTCCCGAAGACGCGAAACTCCCAGATCGTGCCTACTATTGGCGAACTGTGACGAAAAGAGAAACCGACGCCCCCGACGGTCCGGCCGGCGGCTCTGCCGGCCCGTCCACCCCCACGCGGGCGTTCGGGTGGACGATGCACGGCGACGGCAGGCGGATCGGTGAGGGTGAGGTGGTCGCTCCCGGCGAGCGCCTCACCTGGCCGCGCACGGTCGGAATCGGGATGCAGCACGTCATCGCGATGTTCGGCGCCACCCTCCTGGTGCCGACCATCACCGGGTTTCCGGTCACTACGACACTGCTGTTCTCGGGTATCGGTACGGCCCTGTTCCTGATCATCACCCGCGGCCGCATCCCCAGCTATCTCGGTTCGTCGTTCGCGTTCATCGCGCCGCTGACGGCGTCGCAGAGTTCGGGTCCCGCCGCGCAACTCGGCGGCGTCGCCGCCGCGGGTCTGTTGCTGCTCGTGGTGGGCATCGCGGTGAAGCTGGCCGGATCGCGGGTCATCGACGCCGTCATGCCACCCGTCGTCACCGGCGCCGTGGTCGCCCTGATCGGGCTCAATCTCGCACCCACCGCGGTGGATTCGTTCGAATCGCAACCGCTGATCGCCGGGGTGACCCTGCTGGCGATCCTGCTCGTGACAGTGCTCGGTCCGGGACTGCTGGGCCGTCTCGGAATCCTCGTCGGTGTCGTCGTCGGCTGGGTGTTCGCCGCCGTGATCGGCGGGCTCGCCGAGGAGCGGGTCACAGCGCTGCGGGAGGCGGCCTGGTTCGGTGTGCCCGAATTACGGGGGCCGACGTTCGAATGGTCCGTGATCGCGCTGACCCTGCCGGTGGTCATCGTCCTGATCGCCGAGAACGTCGGCCACGTCAAGGCGGTGTCGGCCATGACGGGTCGGTCGCTCGACGACGTCGCCGGTGACGCCCTCGTCGCGGACGGACTGGCCACCACCCTCGCCGGATTCGGGGGCGGCTCCGGGACCACCACGTACGCCGAGAACATCGGAGTCATGGCCGCGACGCGGGTCTATTCCACCGCCGCCTACTGGGTCGCGGCCGCCACCGCCGTGGTCCTCGCGTTCTCACCGAAGTTCGGTGCCCTCGTGTTCACCGTGCCGAACGGTGTCATCGGCGGCGCCACCCTCGTGCTGTACGGACTGATCGGTGTCCTCGGTGTGCGCATCTGGATGGACGCCGAGGTGGATTTCACCGACCCCGTGAACCTCACCGTGGTCGCCGCGGCGCTCGTCGCCGGCATCGGCGACCTGACGCTGACGATCGGATCCGTGGAACTCGGTGGCATCGCGTGGGGTTCGGTGGGCATCCTCGTCGCCTACCCGGTGATGCGCTCGCTCGCGCGGTTCCGCAAGCCCTGAGACCGTGACCGGATGGGTCACGAATCCCGATCACCTGGGTCATTCACCACGTAGTTCCTCGCCTCTACCGTCGAACGAGACGTACCCAGATAGTTGATACGAGGAGTCGGCGTGGAGCGCACCCTGTTCGAACCGGAGCACGAACTGTTCCGGGAGTCGTACCGCAAGTTTCTCGCACAGCACGCCGAGCCGAACCACGCCACGTGGGAAGAGCAGAACATCGTCGACCGCAGCCTGTGGGTCGAGGCCGGCAAGCAGGGCTTCCTCGGCATGGCCGTGCCGGAGGAATTCGGTGGCGGCGGCGTGCGCGACTTCCGGTACAACGCGATCGTCACCGAGGAGACCACCCGGGGCGGGTACAGCGGCATCGGCTTCACCCTGCACAACGACGTCGTCGCGCCCTACCTGCTCGAACTGAGCAACGAGGAGCAGAAGCAGCGCTGGCTGCCCGGCTTCGCGTCGGGTGAACTGATCACAGCCATCGCGATGACCGAGCCGGGCACCGGCAGCGACCTGCAGGGCATCAAGACCCGCGCCGTGCGCGACGGCGACGACTGGGTCCTCAACGGTTCGAAGACCTTCATCACGAACGGCATCAACGCCGACCTCGTAATCGTCGTCGCGTGTACCGATCCCGACAAGGGGGCGCAGGGATTCAGCCTCCTGGTCGTCGAACGGGACATGCCGGGCTTCGAACGCGGCCGCAACCTCGACAAGATCGGTATGAAGGCGCAGGACACCGCGGAACTCAGCTTCACCGATGTCCGCGTTCCCGCCGCCAACCTCCTCGGCGAGGAGGGGATGGGCTTCCTCTACCTGATGAAGAACCTTCCCCAGGAGCGGCTGTCGATCGCCGTGGTGGCCGCGGCCGCAATGGAATCGGCACTGGACATGACGATCCAGTACTGCCGCGACCGGAAGGCTTTCGGCAAGTCGATCGGCAGCTTCCAGAACACCCGTTTCGTGCTCGCCGAACTCGCCACCGAGGCAACGGCCGTCCGAGTCCTCGTCGACAAGTTCATCGAACTGCTCAACGACGAGAAGCTGTCGGTGCAGGAAGCGGCGATGGCCAAGTGGTGGACCACCGAGGCGCAGGTCCGGCTGATCGACCGGTGCCTGCAGCTGCACGGCGGCTACGGATACATGAAGGAGTACCCGATCGCCAAGGCGTACATGGATTCTCGTGTCCAGACCATCTACGGCGGTACCACCGAGATCATGAAGGAAATCATCGGTCGCGGCCTCAATCTCTGACGAGGCACGGCCTGCGTATCCGGGGTGGATGCGAGGAGGGCCCCACGGCGATCGCCGTGGGGCC
>NZ_JAAOQS010000015.1:0-112118 GCF_011603105.1 Rhodococcus sp. A14
CCTCAACCTTCAACTCCTCCAACACCGGCGGCTGGAAATGCGGATCCCCCGACTCCCGCATCTGCTCCTCATACACCGCCTCCGCCGGATACACATGCGAATCCATGAACTCCAGCAGATCGATCTGGTATTGCCGGGCGCGATCGGATAAGTCGAACAGCGACATGCGGACTCCTCGTGCGGTCGGGTCAGGACGACTGGGCGAGGAGCGAGGCCTGGTAGCGGCGCATTCCCCGGATCCATCGGTCGTAGTCGGCGCCCTTGTGCCGGTACATCTCCAGCACTTCGGGGTGCGGAAGGATCAGGAACTGTTCGGCTTCCATTGCGGCGAGCACGCATTCGGCCACCTCGGATGGTTCGAGCACCGAACCCGCGGTGGTGACGGCGCGTGCGGCGGTGGCCGACAGGGCGGCGTCGTCGGTGAGCAGCTTGGTGTTGACGCCCATCGGGCACAGGCAGCTGACGCGGACGCCCTTGTCGCCGTACGTGACGGACAGCCATTCGGCGAATCCGACTGCGGCATGTTTGGTCACCGAGTAGGGGGCGGACCCGATCTGGGTGAGCAGCCCGGCGGCGGAGGCCGTGCTGACGAAGTACCCCTCGCCGCGCTCGATCCAGCCAGGGACCAGGCGGCGTGCCGCGCGGATATGCGCACGGACATTCACGTCGAGGGCGAGGTCCCACACCGCATCGTCGGGTTCGAGGCCCTCCCCGGCCGCGACACCCGCATTGGCGAAGTAGAGGTCGACGGGGCCGAACGCCTCCTCCGCGGCGTCGATGACCGACGCGATCTGTGCGTCCTCGGACGCGTCGGCACCGCGGGCGATCGAGGCCCCCGGACGTGTCGCGTTGATCCGGTCCGACACCGCCTGGGCCGATGCGGCATCGAGATCGGTGACGACGACCCGGGCGCCCTCGGCGGCGAGCCGCTCCGCGAGTGCACCGCCGATTCCACCTCCGCCACCGGTGACGATGGCGACCTTCTGCGCAACCTGCACGAGATTCCTCCCTCGAGGGACACGGACGTGCCCCAGTCTTCCACAGAAAACACCTGAACCCGGTGTCGGATTCAGTTTCGTCGACCTGGGTGTCCCACGCGCTGACGCCGTCGGAGAGAGCTCAGCTCCGCTCGGGGAACCTCAGTCCATTTGCCCAGATGCGCGTCGTGGTGAACACGACGTCGTCGAAGTCGACGGGAGTGCCGTCGGTCCCGTTCACGCTGGCCACGAACACGTTGTACGCCAACCGGCTGACCATCCCCGACAGCGCCCGCGACGCCAGCATCGGGTCGAGTTCTTTGTCGGCGATGCCCCGCGCCTGCAGTTCCGCGATGCCCCGCGCGTTGCGCGCGATGAACGCGTCGGCCCGCTGACGCCGCAGGTCCGCGAACGCCGGGTCGATGTGCGCGACCTGTTCGAGCAGCCCCATCAGCTTGGCGTTACGCCGATAGGCCTCCAGGTAGGCGCGGTTACTCGCCTCCAGGACGGCGTACGGGTCGTCGGTGTCCTGCACCCGTTTCATACCCGGGTGCATCATGTCTTCCTGCGCCACCTCGAGCACGGCGGCGAACACCTGTTCCTTGTTGTCGAAGTAGGTGTAGAACGACCCCGTCGAGCAGTTGGCTTCCTTCGTGATGTCGGTGAGCCTGGCATCGAGGTACCCGGACCGCTCGAATACCGTCCGCGCGGCCGCCACCAACGCCGCGCGAGTGCGTGCTCCACGCGGGGTCGCCGGAGGCTCCCGCAACAGATCGGTGGCCGCCATCGACGGGGCGGGCTGGTCGTCCCACTCTTCATGGACGGTGCGCGTGGTCATTTCCTACTTATACGCCAGCACGGCAGGCCCGCCCAACCCGACGCTCAGGTGATGGTGATGCCGCCGTCCACCGCGATCGTCTGGCCGGTGACGTACGCGGCGGCGTCCGACGCGAGCCACACCACGGTCGCGGCCAGCTCCTCCGGATCGCCGAGGCGACCGAGAACCAGCCGCGATTTCATCGATTCGAGGTACCCGTCCTGGTACTGATCCGTCATCTCCGTCTCGAAGAACCCGGGAGCGATCGCATTCACTCGAATGCCCTTGCGGGCACCCCACTGCTGCGCCAGGTCGCGGGTGAGACCGATGACCCCGGCCTTGCTCGCGGCGTACGCGGCCTGCGGAAGTCCCGCGGTGGTGAGACCCAGCACGCTCGCGATGTTCACGATCGCGCTGCCCGGCTTCATGACCTTGCCCGCCGCCTGCGCCGCCCAGTAGGAACCGTTCAGGTTGATGTCGACGACCTGCCGGAACTGCTCCGGCGTCTCCCGCGTCGCGGGAACAGCCGTACCGACGCCGGCGTTGTTGACGAGCACGTCCACGCGGCCGAACTTCTCCATGGCCGCGTCGATCATGTTCTGCGCCTGAGCCGGGTCGGCGATGTCCGTCGCAACGCACAGCGCCTGACGGCCCGCGGCCCGCACCAGGTCGGCGGTCTTCTCGAGACGGTCGGTGCGGCGTGCTGCCAGCACCACGTCGGCGCCGGCCTCCGCCGCGGCCTGCGCGAACGCCACCCCGAGGCCCGACGACGCACCGGTCACGACGACCACCCGATCGGTCAAGCTGAACTTGTCGAGAACGGACATACGAAGCGACTCCTTTGTCGTCGGGCTACGGGGTACGGGTTCAGAGGCCGAGGTCGCGGCCGATCAGTTCCTTCATGATCTCGTTGGAACCGGCCCAGATCTTGGTGACACGGGCATCCATCCACGCACGGGCGGCACGGTACTCGGTCATGAATCCGTAGCCACCGTGCAGCTGCACGCAGTGGTCGAGGACCTCGTTCTGCACCTGAGCAGTCCACCACTTGGCCTTGGCGGCGTCCACTGCCGTGAGCTCACCGTCGGCGTGTGCGGCGACGCAGTTGTCGACGTAGGCCTGGGTGACCTCGACCCGGGTGACGAGGTCCGCGAGGAGGAACTTGTTCCACTGCAGCGAGCCGATGGGCTGGCCGAATGCCTTGCGGTCCTTGGCGTACTGGATCGTCTCCTCGAGGATCGGCGCGGCGTGAGCGATGTTCGAGACGGCGGCGCCGACACGCTCCTGCGGCAGCATCTCCATCATGTGGATGAATCCGCGGTCGATCTCACCGATGATGTTCGTCGACGGGACACGCACGTTCTCGAAGAACAGCTCGGCGGTGTCCGACTCGTGCTGGCCGACCTTGTCGAGCTTGCGTCCGCGCTCGAAGCCCTCCATGCCCGTCTCGACGGCGAACAGGGTGATGCCCTTGGACTTCTTCTCGGGGCTGGTGCGCGCCGCGACGATCACCAGGTCGGCGTTGTAGCCGTTGGTGATGAACGTCTTGGAACCGTTGATGATCCAGTCGTCGCCGTCCTTGACCGCGGTGGTCTTGAGCGACGCGAGGTCGGAACCGCCGGAAGGCTCGGTCATACCGATCGCGGTGAGCAGCTCACCGGTGCAGAACCTGGGCAGCCAGCGCTGCTTCTGCTCCTCGGTCGTGAGCTGCACAAGGTACGGCGCGACGACGTCGGCGTGAATACCGAAGCTCGACGACACGGCGGCGCTCGCCCGCGAAAGCTCCTCGGCGAGAACCGCGTTGAACCGGTAGTCACCGGCCTCGCTTCCGCCGTACGCCTCGGGGACCTCGAGGCCGAGGAATCCGTTGCGGCCGGCTTCGAGCCAGATCTCGCGGTCGATGAAGCGCTGCTCGATGAGCTTGTCGGCCACCGGCAGGAGGTTGCGGTTCACGAACTCCCGGGCCGATTCGCGGAATGCCTCGTGATCGGGGCCGTACAGGGTGCGTCGCATGACCGCTCCTTTTTCGAAATCCAGCTGTGGTGTGTCCACGCTTGTAAGCGTGTGCTTATTTTCTAAGCGCTTGCTTATACTGATGGTGCGGCGCGGTATTGTCAACAGCCGCGCAGCCGAGGATGGAGAAAGACATGAGCGAATCACCGAACCAGGTGATCAGCCCTTCCAAGGCTGCCGCCCGCATCCGAGCCGCAGCCGTCGACGCGTTCGCGACCAGCGGTTACGGGGGCACCACCACCCGTGAGATCGCCGCCCGCCTCGACATGAGCCCCGCCGCGATGTACCCGCACTACCGATCCAAGGAAGAGCTGCTCTTCGCGATCAGTTACGAAGGCCACACCGCGGCGCTCGACGTCGTCGTGAGTGCAGACCTCCCCGACGAGGCGCCCTCGACGAGACTGCAGGCGATGATCGGCGCGTTCGCGAGCTGGCAGGCCACGCACCACGCACAGGCTCGCGTCGTGCAGTACGAACTCAACGCCCTCACACCCGAGCACTATCGCGACGTGGTCAAACTGCGTCGCGACATCACCCGCATCGTTCGTGCCGTCGTCGACGCCGGGGCCGCATCCGGCGAATTCACGGTGCCCGACGGCGAAGGCGTCACCCTCGCCCTCATGTCTCTGTGCGTCGACATCTGCCGCTGGTTCCCGGCAGGCGCCTACACCGAGCCGGAGGCTGTCGCGGACCTGTACGCCGACCTCGCCATGCGCATGGTGGGTGCCGGCGAGGTATTGCCAGGATCCAGTGGGGTCGGCTAAGCTAGAACATACGTTCGATTCGGGGGAATCGACGGCAACCGGGGGGTCGGGGTGGATGCAGCAGCGGTGACCGCGTTTCTGGCCGAGTTACCGAAACTCGACCGAGATATCGACGATGCGACACGCATCGACGTACTCCGCACACTCGAAGAGGTGAAAGCCGCCTGCGCGGGCGTGCAAGCCCGGGTGACCGCAGATCTCGACGCCTCCATCCGCGCCGCACGAGCAGACCGCGAAGTGCCGGCCGCACAGCGAGGGCGAGGCATCGCCAACCAGGTGGCGTTGGCACGACGGGACTCACCGTTCCGAGGTGGCCGTCATCTCGGTATGGCGACCGCTCTCGTCCACGAGATGCCCTGCGCCTTGGCGCTGCTCGAACGAGGGGTGCTCAGCGAGTGGCGGGCAACAATTCTCGTCCGCGAAACTGCATGCCTCACCCGAGAAGACCGCACTGCACTCGATTACCTGCTGTGCGCCGACCCGGCAACATTGGACGGGCTCGGCGACCAGGCGGTGTGCGCGAAAGTTCGCGCGGCCGCTGCGGAAGTCGACGCCGAGGCCGTGGTGCGGCGGGCCCGCAAGTCGGTATCGGATCGGCGGGTCACCTCCCGTCCCGCACCGGACACCATGGCCTACGTCAGCGCCCTACTGCCGGTGGCACAGGGGGTCGCGGTGCACGCGACTCTCGCCCGTGACGCCGATTCGATCCTCGCCGCCGGTGACGAGCGCACGCGGTCGCAGATCATGGCCGACCTCCTCGTCTCCCGAGTAACCGGCGCGCCCCACACCGCGACTGCACCTCCGATCACCGTGAACCTCGTCATCTCCGACCGTGCGCTCCTCGACCGGGGGTCCGAACCCGCCTGCATGCAGGGGTACGGGCCCGTCCCCGCGGCACTGGCGGGGCATTGGATCAAGGAGGCAGTCGAGGCCGCGATCGATCCAGGCACCGGGGACGAGGCGCGGGTGACCCTGCGCCGCCTGTACGCGAACCCGCACTCGGGAGCCCTGACCGCAACCGAGTCCCAAGCCCGCTGCTTCCCCGCCGGGTTGGCGAGGATGATCGATCTCCGCGATCGAACGTGCCGGACACCGTGGTGCGATGCGCCGATCCGGCATCACGACCACATCCAACCCCGCGAATACGAGGGCCCGACCACCGCACACAACGGCGCCGGCCTGTGCGCGGCCTGCAACTACGCCAAACAAGGTGCAGGGTGGAACGCCAAGCCCCACCAGGTGCCCGGCGGACTGCACAAGATCGAGATCCACACCCCCACCGGACACCGGTACCGATCAACCGCACCACCACTACCGAAACCGTTGCCGTTCCGTGAGGTTCAGATCAGCTCACCAGTGGAACGCATCCTCATCGAATACCTCCACGCGGCCTGAACATCGGGTCGCCGCACACTAGACCGCGTGACACACGTGTGCGGTAGCATCTCCGCACGCGGCCGTGGGGGTCCTGTCGAGTACTGGGGGGATGGGGATGAGCAAAACACTGCGTCTGGAAGATGACGCAATCCAACGATGCGTGGGCATCTGCAACACGATGATCGAGCAGATGGATCAGGCGATTAAGAATGCCGACCAATTGAGGTACGTCTCGGGCTTTGGTGGATTCGACTCAGCCAAGGAACTCCAAGGTCGATACGACGCCAAGTTCAACGGCGGCGATGGCTCCGGTTCCGTCAGGGAGCGCCTCAACCAGTTTCGTCTCGTTATCGAGACTATGCGGGACACCTTTCAGGCCGGGGGCGACGCGTTTGCAGATACCGACAGCGCCATCGGGCGGGCACTGGCCGGAATCCACGGAGAAATCGAACAATGAAACGCAACGCAATCGCTCTCGCTGCACTCTCATTGGCACTCTTGGCAGGGTGTGGCACCGAGGTTGAACCTCAATCGGAAATTGAATCCGTGGTCACGCCTACTCGGGTTCCCAGGCACGTCGACCAGTCCGACCGCCCTCAAGTCACCTTCGACCCCTGCCTCGACATCCCAGACACCACGATTGCCCAGGCCGGATACGATCCGGCAAGCGAGACGAATGCCGACTTCAAAGGTGGCAGCTACACCTTCCTCGGCTGTGGCTATGACACTCCACAGCGCCGCTACGTGATGAACGTGCTGTCCGGGAACATCACGTTCGCAGAAGAACAAGAGAAGAAGAAGGACCACTCGACACCCATCGATATCAACGGTCGTCGCGCGATCTTGATCTTCGATCCAAGTGTGTCCGACGCATGTGACCTCAGCATCGAAACCTCTTATGGCATCCTCGGCTTCACGCGCAGCGTGTTCGCGGGAAACGGCCAGCATGCGCCCGAATCCGAGTGGTGCGCAGGACTCGAGGATACCGCCCGGATCATTGAGCCGTTCATCCCGAAGGGAGATTGACCGATGGCACCGAAGGACCCGCTCGCTCCCTTCTTCAACGCGGTGCTGCCGAATGGCGCCGGCGATCAGCACCGCACCAAGTTGCAGAGGTCGGCGGAGCAGCTTGGATCAGACGAAATAGACCCTCCATACATCACCACGATGGAGAGTTTCGAGGGCTGGCAACACTCGGAGATTTACGCGAAGACGCAGGAAATGAACCCCGACGACATCGGCGGGCTCGCTCAGGCTTGCCATGCCATCGTCGGCTCACTACCCATCGGGTTCGGGTTTGCCCTGCTCAAGAACACGATTGCCGAAAAGTGGGAGGGCGCTGCCGCCGACGCGGCGCTCGCTGCGACGGATACCCTTGCGGGTGCGAGTGACCAATTGACCTCGGGGGTTCAAGCAATTGGCGTGAAGCTCGACATTCTCAGCAGTGCTGCGCAGGATGTGAAAAACAGCATCCCAGCACCGATGTCGGAGCAACCCCTCAGCCTTCTTCCCCTCACACCCACTGCCGCCGAAGCTCAGGAAGCAGCGCGGGATGCGGCGAGGGAGGAGGCCATTCGGAAGCTGCAGAACATCTACGTCCCGAATTACCAGGACGTGGGCACGAATGTGCCGGTCCTTCCTGCGCCACACTCACCCAACGGCAGGGTCGATTCCGTCGATCCGAATGTCGCTGCGCCGAGCTCGGGCAGTCCCGGTTCCTGGGGCACAACGGACAGCCATACCTCCTCCGCGTCGGGCGAGGGCGATTTGTCGGCGGATAGCGAGAACTCCGCGGACGGTAATTCCGCAGGCGATGATGCCGCGGCTACGTCCGCAGCGAATGCCGAATCTGCTGCCAACCAGGGCGCTGGGGCTGGATCCGGATCGGCCGCGCAGACTGCCGCAGCGAATGCGCAGAATGCGGCCGGTACCGGTTCGCAGTCGGGCAGCGGCGCGGGTGCCGCGGGTTACGGCGGCGGAATCGGCGGAGGTTCGGGGTCCGGTGCCGGAGGTTCGGGCCTCGGGGGTTCGGCGTCGGGCGCGCGCCGGAAGAACGACAAGCGCGACTCCGAGTCCAGCTCGAGCGGTGTGGTTCCGGGTGGCCCGATCCCGTCCGGTGGCGCCGCAGCCGGCGCAGGGGCGGCTGCCGCTGCTGCAGCGGCGACCCCGGTGAAACCGAGCATGAGTCGTCCCGGAATGGGAATGGCACCCGGGATGATGGGTGCACCCGGCCGAGCGGGCGGCAACGGCGATGGCGACACGGAGCATCAGACGCCGAGCTATCTCATCACCGTCGACAACGGCAACGAACTGATAGGCAAACTCGACCCCGTCGCACCCCCGGTGATCGGCGCATGAACTGGCGGCTGACGTCAGCCCAATTCATGTGCCTTTGGGAGGCAACCGATCTCGACCGGATGCCGTACCCGCTGCAATACCGGTCCGCAGCTGCGACAGCGGACCGGTACGCCGTCCAGCAACGCGAGCTGGAGCAGTGGCGGACCACGCTCGACGAACCGAAACTGGTCGCCGCAATCCAGGCGCTCCGGGATCCGCAACTGTCCGTCACGGTGCTCGCCCCCTCCCCCGAACTCGACTCGGGGCTTCGCCGGAGGGGCAGCATCCGTGGCCGGGTCGCCGTCGTCGCCGAACAACTGCGCGGAGAACCGGGCCGCGGCGACATCCGGATCGACGCCGGCACCGAGGGTGTCGACTGGCTGACCACTCAACTCCTGAAAGACCTGCCCGACTGCGCGCCCGGACGGACCCCGTCCCTGACCGCGCACCCCGACGACCTCGAGAACCAAAGCAGCGGTACTTCCGTCCTGCAGAATGCTCGCGCCTCCGACGGCACTCTCCTGCGAGGGATCGTCGGCCGGCCACGGACCGGAATCGGATACATCTGCATCCGGGGTCCGCGCAGCGGGCTCGACGAGCCCGTTCTGGGTGAACTGACCTGGATCGACGTCGAAGCGGACGGCCGGTACCTCTATCACCAGGACAACCGTGTTCATCTGCGGTCCGCGACAGTCCGGTTGGTTCGCGACGAGCTGTCGAAACGCGTGTCGGCGGCCCTCGCCAACCCTTCGCCGACCCGCGACTGAGCGTTACCCTTGTCCCATGACCGATCGGGACAGGGACGGGACGGGGAAACCCCTCAACGCACGCCCCCGCGACGAACTCGGCCGACCCCTGCCCCACGACGCCGAGGGTGTGCCGCGCATCCCCGACGACCTGCGGTTACCACCCGACGAGGCGATCACCGAGGCTCAGCGGCTACTCGACCACGGCATGCCGTTCCACGCCCACGAGGTCCTCGAGGGTACGTGGAAGATCGCCCCCGAGGACGAGCGGGAACTGTGGCAGGGGCTCGCCCAGCTCGCGGTGGGTCTCACCCATCTGATGCGGGGCAACAAGACCGGCGCGCGGTCACTGCTGCGCCAAGGCCACGACCGGATCCGGCATTACGAGGTGGAGGCGCCGCACGGCCTCGACATCGCCGGCCTCCTGACGTGGTCGGAACACCTCACGGACGAGATCGATCGCGTCGACCCGCTGCCGGCGACGCCCGTACCCCGATTGAGAATCCCCTGATGACTCTGCTCCCCATGTTCCCGCTGGGCTCGACGATGCTGCCCGGTCAGCAGCTTCCCCTCCACGTCTTCGAACCCCGCTACCAGGAACTGGTTCGCGACTGCCTGGACGCACCGGACGGTCCCCGTTTCGGGGTCGTTCTCATTGCCCGTGGCAACGAGGTGGGCGGCGGCGACGTCCGCCACGATGTCGGCACCATCGCGAGGATCGAATCCCACGCGTCGATCGGCGACGGGCGGTACGAGCTGTTCTGCCGCACCGAGGAACGGATCAAGGTGTCGAAGTGGTTGCCCGACAACCCGTATCCGATCGCTGAGGTCGATGTGTGGCCGGACGAGAACACCGGCACCCAGACGGCGGACTACGAATTCCCGTCCCTCATCGAGAGACTCGAATTCCTGTACGGTCTCCTTCGCCGTCTCGCGACGGAGACCGGCAATGTCCCGCCCGACGTTCCCGTCATCGGCGCTTTCCGCGGGTCGCTCGGCACGCGGCTCTACGAGATCGCCACCTACATTCCGATGGGGGACGCCGACCGCCTGCAGATCCTCGCTGCGGCGGGCGCGGACGAACGCTTGCGGGAGGTCTCCGAGGCGATCGAGAACGCCATCGAAATGGTCCAGTTCCGGCTGATGTGACCTAGCCCTCCCCAGGGTTGGTCAAGAGCACTCCGGGAAGGGTGTAGTGTTGTCAATGCAACGCGGGGTGGAGCAGCTCGGTAGCTCGCTGGGCTCATAACCCAGAGGTCGCAGGTTCAAATCCTGTCCCCGCTACCACTGGAAACGGCTCCGGAGATTCAATTCTCCGGAGCCGTTTTTCGTTGTTCCACATCCTCCGGGACTAGAACGTATTCTCGTACGTGAGGCCTCAGGAGGGACAGTGCAGCTCGCCGACGTCGATCTCTACAACCCGGACACCTTCGCGAAGGGCGTGCCCCACGAGATGTTCGCCGTGTTGCGGCGGGAGGCACCGGTTTACCGGCACCTCGACGAGCGCGGCGACCCGTTCTGGTGCGTCACCCGGCATGCCGACATCGTGACGGTGAACCGGGACGCCGAGACGTACTCGTCCTGGCGGGGCGCCACCTACATCGACGACCTGAGCCCCGACGACCTGGCGGGCCAGCAGCTGATGATGCTGAACATGGACCCGCCCGACCACACGGCGCTGCGGAAGATCGTGAGCAAGGGTTTCACGCCCCGCCGCATCGGCCAGCTGCACGAGATTCTCGCGAGGCGGGCCACGACCATCGTCGACGCGGTGATCGAGCGCGGCGAGTGCGACTTCGTCGTCGATGTCGCGTCCGAACTCCCGCTTCAGGCGATCGCCGATTTCCTCGGGGTGCCCCAGGAAGATCGCAAGCTGATCTTCGATCTGACGAATCAGATGATCGGCTCGTCCGATCCGGAATTCCATCTCGAGGAAGGGCAGGAACGGGCGGCGGCGGCCCAGATGTTCGCGTACAGCCTGGAGATGTTCGAGGACCGCAAGAAGCACCCGCGCGACGACATCGCAACAGCTCTCATCCAGGCCGATGTACACGGCGAGAAGCTGGGCGAGCTGGATTTCAACATGTTCTTCATGCTCCTTGCGGTCGCGGGTAACGAGACCACCCGCAACGCCATCTCACACACCCAGCTGGCGCTGATGGAGCATCCCGAGGAGCGCAGGAAGGTGCTCGAGGATCCGTCCAAGCTCGACGCTCTGATCGAGGAGGGGTTGCGCTGGGCCACCCCGGTCATGCAGTTCCGCCGGACCGCGACCACGGACACCGTGCTGCACGATGTCGAGATCTCCGAGGGCGACCGCGTGGTCATCTGGCACATGTCGGGAAACCGCGACGAGGCGGTGTTCGACGACCCCTACACGTTCGACATCGACCGCCCTACGGGCCACTACTCCCAGCACATTGCGTTCGGCGGCGGCGGTCACCATTTCTGCCTCGGCGCCAACCTCGCTCGCGCCGAGATGAAGGTGATGCTGGGCGAGATTCTGCGTCGCATGCCGGACATGGAACAGACGGCACCGGCACAGCGCCTGCGCTCCAACTTCATCAACGGGCTCAAGCACATGCCGGTGACGTTCACACCCTCGTCCATCTGAGCGGAGCGCCGCCTTTTCTGACAGCCTGGTCGAGTGAACAACGTCGACGCAGTGGTCATCGGGTCCGGTCCCAACGGACTCGTCGCGGCCGCGACCCTGGCAGATGCGGGCTGGGACGTCGCGGTCGTGGAGGCGCAGCCGACGCCCGGCGGTGCGGTGAGGTCGGCGGAACTCGTCCCCGGCTTCACGTCGGACCTGTTCAGCGCGTTCTATCCCCTGTCCACCGTGTCGCCGGCGCTCCGCGGTCTCGACCTCGAGTCGCACGGACTGCGGTGGAGTCACGCGCCCAGCGCGCTCGGGCACGCCCGCTCGGCTGCCGACGAGGACGCGCCGGTGATCCACCCGAACCCCGCGGACACGGCCGCCGACCTCGAACGCCGCCAACCCGGTGACGGCGTCGCGTGGACGGCGCTGGTCGAGCAGTGGCACGACATCAAGGAACCGCTGCTGAGCACCCTGTTCAGCCCGTTCCCGCCCGTGCGTGGTCCGAGCCGACTGCTGCGACAGCTGGGGACCGCCGAGTCGCTGCGGCTGGCCCGATTCCTCCTCCTGCCCGCACGGCGGATGGCCCATGAACTGTTCCGGAGCGAGGCGGGTCGACTTCTGTTGCTGGGTAACGCGATGCACGCCGACACCCCGCCGGACGCAGCGGGCAGCGGCGTCATGGGTTACATCCTGACGATGCTCGCCCAGGACGGCGGTTACCCCGTTCCGGTGGGCGGCGCGGGCGAATTGTCGGCCGCGATGGTGCGCCGGGCCGAGCACGCGGGTGCGCACTTCCACTACGGCGACGCCGTGACCGGGATCGACGTCCGGTCGGGTCGCGCCGTGGGGGTACGGACGGCGTCGGGTGTCCGCTACACGGCACGTCGGGCGGTGATCGCCGACGTCTCTGCGCCCGCACTGTACGGGTCGCTGCTTCCCGACCACGCCGTCCCCGCCCGCGTGCGGGCCGACCTCGAGCACTTCGAGTGGGACACGCCCGTCCTGAAGGTCAATTACGCCTTGTCGCAGAAGATTCCGTGGCGTTCCCCCAGCCTGAGCGGAGCGGGCACCGTACACCTCGGTGCCGACGACAACGGACTCGTCCGCTGGATGGCCGACCTGACCACCGGCACCGTTCCGTCCAGCCCGTTCCTGTTGTTCGGGCAGATGACGACCGCGGATCCCACCAGGTCACCGGCAGGTACCGAAAGCGCCTGGGCGTACACGCATCTACCGCGCGACGTCACCGACGACGCGTCCGCCGATCTGCTGGCCGCGCGGGTCGACGACGTCCTCGAGGCGCACGCACCGGGTTTCTCGGAGCGGGTCGTCGGACGGGTCGTCCAGCGCCCGTCGGATCTCGAGGCGGCCGACGCGAATCTCGTGGGTGGCGCCGTCAACGGCGGGACGGCGCAACTCCATCAGCAGCTGATCTTCCGGCCGGGGCCGGGCACGTCCCGTTCGGAGACGCCGGTTCAGGGCCTGTACCTGGGAAGCGCCTCCGCACACCCGGGTGGCGGCGTACACGGGGTGTCGGGCCTGAACGCCGCCCGCGCCGCGCTCGGCGAGGACGGACCGCGTGGGTGGCTGCGGCGGCGCACGTCGCGCGCCGTCATCGACCTGTTGTCGAAGGGACCGATACCCTAATTTGTCCCGTGCCGGGGTACCTCACCGTGCAATGATCTGAGTCGTCGAATTCGGACCACGAAGGGGCATCATGCAGCATCGAGAATCGTCCTTCGCCGGCGTCGGCGGAATTCCCATCGTCTACGACGTGTGGCTCCCCGAGCGGCGCCCGCGCGGCGTGCTGGTTCTGTGCCACGGCTTCGGGGAGCATGCCCGGCGCTACGACCATGTGATCGAACGGCTCGGGGAGCTCGACCTCGCTATCTACGCGCCCGACCACCGCGGGCACGGGCGGTCGGGCGGCAAACGGGTCCACCTGAAGGACTGGAGCGAGTTCACCGACGACCTGCACCAGTTGTTCGGCATCGCGTCGACGGACTGGCCCGGCACCGACCGCTTCCTCCTCGGGCACAGCATGGGCGGTTCCATCGCGCTGACCTATGCACTCGACCACCAGCAGGACCTGAAGGCACTCATGCTGTCCGGGCCTGCGGTCGACGTGACGAGCGGCACGCCGCGCATCGTGGTCGAGATCGGCAAGCTGGTGGGTCGCTTCCTCCCCGGAGTGCCCGTCGAGTCGCTCGACGCGAAGCTGGTCTCCCGCGATCCTGCGGTCGTATCGGCCTACGAGGAGGATCCTCTCGTCCACCACGGAAAGGTGCCTGCCGGGATTGCGCGCGGAATGATCCTCGCCGCCGAACGGTTGCCGGAGCGTCTGCCGTCGTTGACGGTTCCCTTGCTGCTCCAGCACGGCCAGGACGACGGACTCGCGAGTGTGCACGGCACGGAACTGATCGCGGAGTACGTCGGTTCGGAGGATCTCACGGTGGAGATCTACGAAAACCTGTTCCACGAGGTATTCAACGAACCGGAGAACGAGGAGGTACTCGACGACCTCGTCGCGTGGTTGCGGCCGCGCGTGCAGGCCTGACTTCGGCGGGGGTGTTCTGCACCCCCGGACGATGGATGCCAGGATGGGCTGATGAAACGTCACGTCAGCGCCACTCTCGACATCGAGGTCACCGACGCCACCAGTCTCGAATTCAAGATCGCGGTGGCCCGGACCCCCGGTTCGGAGTTGTCGGAATCGCTGACGTTCACCCTCGACGGTCATCGTGTGGAGGCACGAGAGATGGTGGCGGAGCACGGCACTCGCGTCCACCTCCTGGACAGCGAACCCGGATCGCTGCACGTCGAGTATTCGGCTTCGGTTGCGGGTAAAGCCGATTCGCCTCCAGTCACCGACTACGACCTGTCGAAGTATCTGCGCCCGAGCCGATATGCGGAGGCGGACAAGTTCTTCGGTTTCACCGGCGGCGAATTCAATCTGTCCAAGCCGCACCCGGAACTACTGCAGGACATCACCACGTGGGTGGGGTCGCGGCTGCTGTACCAGGCGGGTTCGAGCAGATCCACCGACAGCGCCGTCGACACGATGCTGTCCGGGGCGGGCGTGTGCCGTGACTTCGCCCACCTCACGGTGGCGCTTCTGCGGGCCGTCACCATTCCGGCGCGGCTGGTGGCCGTGTACGCGCCGGGGTGCGATCCGATGGACTTCCATGCTGTCGTCGAGGCGTTCGTCGATCACGAATGGCGTGTGGTCGACGCGACCCGATTGGCTCCGCGTTCGGCACTCCTGCGGATCGCGACGGGTCGCGACGCCGCGGACACGGCATTCCTGGACAATCACGGAGGGGCGATCACGCTCGAGAACACCGTGGTGACAGCCGTCGTCGACGGCGAATTCCCGTCCGACGACTATGCGACGCCCACCTCACTGACCTGACGGGTCAGGTTGCGTCCGAAAGCCTTTCGGTGAGCACGCCCACCTGAATCTTCTTGGCGTCGGCGTGCACCTCGCGGCCGGCGTCGGTGACGTCGACGAACACGCCTCGCCGGTCCGCCTCGCACAGCGCCCGCGCGACCAGGCCCGCCTTCTCCAGCCGGGCCACGCTCCGGGACAGGGCGCTGGGGCTGAGGTACATCTCGGCCGCCAGGTCCTGCATCCGAGGTCGCTCGCAGGTGGCGTCCATCAGTCGGTCGAGCGTCTCGAAATCACTCATGCTCAGGCCGTGAGCGTGTTGCATCTCACGATCCAACTCGCAGGCGATCTCGTTGTATCTGCTCGCGAGCAACCGCCACGTGCCGCGCAGGTCCGCTTCAGAGCTCATGCCCCGCACCCTAGCGCGCATACGCAAAAGGTGCAAGCGAATTAAATGCAAAAGAAATTAGTGCTTGCGCATTGATTGCACGTGCATCTACATTCTTCCTGTGACTATCAGCGACGCCACCCCGGACCTCGCCACCTCGTCGGGCGCCACTACGACCCCGTCGACCGACCAGGCCTGGACGCCCCGCCTCTGGGGCGTCCTGGCCGTGCTGTGCCTCGTCATGTTCCTCGACGGTCTCGACGTCTCGATGGTGGGTGTTGCGTTGCCCTCCATCGGAACCGAGTTGGGGCTGTCCACCACCTCGCTCCAATGGATCATCAACGGATACGTACTCGGATTCGGTGGTCTGCTGCTGCTGGGCGGACGCACTGCCGACCTCCTCGGACGCCGCCGCGTCTTCTTGATCGCACTCACCGTGTTCGCGATCGCGTCCCTGGTCGGCGGACTCGTCGACAACGGCACGCTGCTCATCGCGAGCCGCTTCGTGAAGGGACTCGCCGCAGCGTTCACCGCGCCGACCGCGATGTCCATCCTCACCACCACGTTCAAGGAGGGGCCCGCCCGCAACCGGGCCCTGTCGATCTTCTCCGTCTTCGGAGCCAGCGGCTACTCGTCCGGCCTGATCCTGGGCGGACTACTGACCAGCGCCGGGTGGCGCTGGACCTTCCTGATGCCGGTGCCGTTCGCGGTTCTCGCCCTGGTCGCGGGCGCCGTCCTGATCCCCCGCGACCGCGCCGCCGACAACGGCGGACACGACATCGTGGGAGCCGCCACGCTGGTGTCGGGGATGCTGCTCGCCGTCTACACCGTGGTGTCGGCACCGGCCCGCGGCTGGGCCGATCCGCTCACGCTGGGCTCGTTCGCACTGGCCGCAGCCCTGCTGGCGTCGTTCTTCGTCGTGGAGAACCGGGTGGCGCACCCGCTGGTACGTCTGAGCATCCTCCGGGTCGGCTCGATCGTGCGGGCGAACCTCAGCATCGTCGCGCTGTTCGGCTCCTACCTGAGCTTCCAGTTCATAATGACCATCTTCCTGCAGTCGGTGCTCGGATGGTCGCCGCTGGAGATGGCGCTGGGCCTCCTGCCCGCCGGCATCATCGTGGCCTTCGGATCGCCGTTCGTCGGACGTCTGATCGACGCGTTCGGCACGGCACGCATGATCATCGCGGCACTGACCTCGTTGAGCCTCGGCTACCTGTGGTTCCTCTTCGCGGGGAGCGACCAGCCCCACTACGCGGTCGCGATCCTGCCGAGCGTGCTACTGCTGGGCGTCGGTTTCGCGCTGGGCTTCACGTCGATCATGGCCCAGGCCACGTCGGGCGTCGACGACTCCGAGCAGGGGTTGGCGTCGGGCCTCGTGCAGACATCCGCACAGGTCGGTGCAGCACTCGTGCTGGCACTCACCACCGCGCTCGTCACCGCCGGCTCGCACACGGCCACCGGTATCAGCGGCGCCGGGTTCCACCAGTTCCACTCCGGCCTCGTGCTGGTCACGGGAGTCGCGTTGCTGGGATTGCTGATCACGGTGTCACCGCTGCTTCGCAGGGTGCTCAACCCCGCATAGGATCCGAACGGCGGAACGGGTGGGCACAGGCCCACCCGTTCTGGTCGTTCAGGCCGAGTGCCGCTTCGACTCCGTGAGCGCGCGGGACGCGAAGTCGACGGTGAGTCCGATGATCATGCGACTCTCCCGCAGCACCTTGCCGATCACGGGGAACGCGTGGATCTGCCCACTCCAGATGTGGGTCTCGATCTGCCGTCCCTCGCGATCGAACCTGTCCGTGATGATCTCGACGTCGGGCCGCATGATCTCGTATTCGGCGGCGGTGAGGAAGACGGGCGGGAACAGTGCCGGATCCGCGTTCACCGGAGACTGGGCGCCCGGAATCTGATCGGGCCCGGCCAGCCAGCGATCCTTGAGCTTGGCCACCTGCGACATCGGCAGGTACGCGTCGCGTTTCATGAAATCCGGGTCGTGATCCTCGAGGTCGAGGTTGAGCAGCGGGGAGTACCCGATGACGGCTGCCGGGCGGGTGAGGCCCCGCAACGCGGCAACTTCCGCGACCTTCATCGCGAGATACCCGCCCGCCGAGTCCCCCGCGACGATCACCCTGCTGGGGTCGTCGCAGACGTTCAGCACCTCGGTATATGCGGTCATGGCGTCCACCAGCGACGCCCCGATCGCACCCTTGGGAAGCTGCCGGTACTCGACCGAGACGACGGGCGCACCCGAACGTGCGGCGAGCAGCCCGCACAGTGCCCGGTGGGTGGCGAGCCCGCAGAACACGAATCCGCCGCCGTGGAAGTAGAGGATGGTGGCGCCGTCCATCGACGTGATCGTGGGTCGCGGATGGGTGATCTTCTCGCACGGCACCCCGCCGAGCGAGATCGCCTCGATGTCGAGGCCCTTCGGCTTGGGAAGCCGGTCGATCAGCTCGTCGAGGGTCGCCAGCAGTTCGATGCCGCGGTCCGTCGTCGGCCATATCGTGAACAGCGGTTTGACGAAAGCCCTGGCAAACCAGAACGTCATGCGCGCCCGCCGACTGACATTCCAGTGCCACACGATCGATTCACGCGTTCGCATACTGCCCTCCGTTGTATCGGACGCTTGTCCAGCCAAGTGGACACCCTAGGGCGATCCGGAGAGAAACGCACCCGAAACTGTCACGTCTGCTCCCCGAGACCTCCCGCCACGGTAAGTCGAAGTCGCCCGTTGCCGAGCGACTTCGACTGATTTTCGTCCGATTGCCGGAGGTTCACCGAGCCAGTCGCTCCTCCAGCCGAGCGATGATCTCGGTCGCCACCTGGGTGGGCGATCCGCCCACGTCCACCACGATCGCGTCCTCGTCCGGCTCGATCGGTTCGAGCGTCGAGATCTGCGTGTCCAGCAACGACGGGGGCATGAAGTGGTCGAGCCGGGCGGTCAGCCGTTCCCCGATCTGCGCCCGCGACCCGGCGAGATGCACGAAGACGACGTTGTCGCCCCGCAACACATCGCGGTAGCTGCGCTTCAGCGCCGAGCAGGTGATGACCCCGGGAAGACCGTTCTCGGTGTGTTCCCGAATCCACCCCGCGACGACATCGAGCCACGGCCAGCGGTCCTCGTCGGTCAACGGCTGCCCCGACGCCATCTTCGCGACATTCGCGGGTGGGTGCAGGGCGTCTCCCTCCTGCAGGTCCCAGCCCATGGCGCCGGCGATGATCCCCGCGACCGTCGACTTCCCGGACCCCGACACCCCCATCAGCACCAGGACCGGATCCGCGGTCTGCGGCGTGCGTCCTGCAGATTCGCGCGTACTCACGTGCATCTCACCAACCTCACTCGACATTTCTCAGCCCCTCTAGATGAATACGCTCAGTGCGAGGACACCGGCCAGACCGGTGACGGAGATGATGCATTCCATCACCGTCCACGTCTTCAGGTTCTGTACCACCGTGACGCCGAGGTATTCCTTCACCAGCCAGAATCCCGCGTCGTTGACGTGCGACAGGAACAGCGAGCCGGACCCGATCGCCAGCACCATCAGCGAGACGTGCGTGGAGGTCAGCTCGGCGGCGACGGGTGCGAGGATTCCGGACGCGGTGACGGTCGCGACGGTGGCCGATCCGGTGGCGACGCGGATGAGCACGGCCACGAGCCAGGCGAGGAACAGCACGGGAAGGGCGCTGTCCTTGATCGCGTCGGCGATCACGTCGGCGATGCCGGTGTCGATCAGGACCTGCTTGAATCCGCCGCCGGCGCCGACGATGAGGAGGATTCCGGCGATCGGGGGCAGTGAACTCTCCAGCGAGCCGGCGATGGCCTTGCGGTCCATGCCGCCACCCCGGCCGAGGAGCGCCATCCCGGCGAGCACCGCGAGACCGAGGGCCACCACCGGCGTTCCGAGGAAGTCGAGCAGCGCCTTCGCGGGCGACTCCGAGTCGGCGGCGATGACGTCGGCGATCGCCTTGCCCAGCATCAGGACGACAGGCAGCAGGATCGCGGACAGGGTTGCCGCGAAGCTGGGCCGGCGACGCTCGGCGGCGGCTTCCGCGCCTTCCCGGTCCTCGACGGTCACGTAGAGCTCGGGGACGGGGACGTCCACCCAGCGTGCCGCCAGCTTGCTGAACAGCGGCCCGGCGATGACGACGGTGGGAATCGCGACGAGGACGCCGAGCGCGAGGGTGAGTCCGAGGTTGGCGTTCAGGGCCGCCACCGCGACCAGCGGCCCGGGGTGCGGCGGAACGAGACCGTGCATGGCCGACAGACCTGCCAGCGTGGGAATCGCGATCCGCATCAACGACAACCCCGAACGACGCGCGACCAGAATGATGACGGGCATCAACAGCACGAGGCCGATCTCGAAGAACATCGGCAGGCCGATCACGGCGCCGACCAGCGCCATCATCCACGGCAGCGTCCGCGGGCCCGCCCGTCCGACGAGGGTGTCGACGACGCGGTCGGCGCCACCGGAATCGGCGAGCAACTTGCCGAACATGGCACCGAATCCGATCAGGATTCCGACGCTGCCCATCGTGGCCCCGAAGCCCTCGACGAACGACTTCACCGAATCTTGCCCACCCAGACCTGCGGCGATGCCGACGCCGACGGCGCCGATCGACAGCGCGAGGAACGGATGGAGTTTGAGCCAGGTGATCAGCGCGATGATGACGGCGACGCCGACGACGGCGGCCGTGATCAGCCGCGCGTCGTGGCCGGCACTGTCGGCCGCTGCGAGTAGTGACGCGGTACTCATTCTGTTGCTCCAGGGAGATCGGTGATGGAATGACCCTTGTTCGTGACTCAGGTCACTCTGCCTCATAAACCATATGATTTCAAGGCCGAACCCAATTAAGTACTACTTAGAGTCTGAATCGCGCGCCAACGTGTGTTCAATGGGGGCAGCCGTGGGAACATCGGCGGATGACCAACGCAGACGGCGGCGAGTACCGGCAATTGCACGAAACGGTGCTCGATCGGCTCGGTAGCGACATCGTGGCCGGAGTCGTCGCACCCGGCACCCGGATCTCCGCCGACGACGTGGTCACCCAGTACTCCGTCTCCCGCACCGTCGTCCGCGAGGTGGTCCGCGTTCTCGAATCGCTCGGCCTGCTGGCCGTCCGACGTCGCGTCGGGATCACCGTCCTGGGCGAGGAGCACTGGAATTCACTGGATCCGAGCGTGATTCGGTGGAAGTTGGCCGGCCCGCAGCGGTTCGAACAGCTGTCGAGCCTGAGCGAACTGCGGTCGGGTATCGAACCGCTCGCCGCGCGTCTCGCGGCAACCCGGGCGACACCGGAACAGTGCGGGGCGCTGACGGCGGCCGTCATCGGAATGTCGTCGACGTCCCGCGCCGCGGACACGGACGCCTATTTGGCCCACGACTCCGATTTTCACCGCACACTGCTGACCGCGTCGGGGAATCCCCTGTTGCGCGCGATGTCGCAGATCGTCGTGGAGGTGCTCGAGGGCCGCACCCGGCACTCACTGATGCCGCACGTCGCCGAGACCGAAGCAATCCGCCTGCACGGCGTGGTGGCGTCGTCCATTCAGATGGGCGACGCCGACGCGGCGGAGGCGGCCATGCGCGCGATCGTGAGCGAATCCGCGACGGCAGTCGAGCAGATGAAGGACGAAGAAGACACCCACGAGTGAGGTACTCGCGGGTGCCTTTCTCACAGCTCGGTGAGTCTTATGCGACCGAATCCGATTGCATGGCTTCGAGTTCCACGCCCTTCGTCTCCTTGACCCAGCGCAAAACGAAGACGAGTGACAGCACGGCGCACACGGCGTAGAAGCCGTAGGAGATTCCCAGCGAGAAGTCCTTCATCGACGGGAATGTCACGGTGATGAGCCAGTTCGCGGCCCACTGGGCGCCCGCCGCGAGGGAGAGGGCGGCGGCGCGGATGCGGTTGGGGAACGCCTCGCCGAGCAGGACCCACACCACGGGACCCCAGGACATTCCGAAGGCCACCACGAAGAGGTTGGCGGCGACGAGGGCGATCGGGCCCTGCAGTCCGGTCAGGTGCGGCGTCGTGACGCCGTCCACGACGGTGGTGGACGCGGTTCCGAAGATGAACGCCATGGTCGCGAGCGTCACGGCCATACCGGCGGAGCCGATGATCAGCAGCGGTCGCCGGCCCACACGGTCGATGTACGCGATGGCGATGAGGGTGGTGGCGATGTTGACCACCGACGTGATGACCGTGATCTGCAGCGAGCTGCCCTCGTCGAAACCGACGGCCTGCCACAGGACGCTGGAGTAGTAGAAGATCACGTTGATACCGACGAACTGCTGGAAGACGGAGAGTCCGATGCCGATCCACACGATCGGCATCAGGCCGAACGCGGAGCCCTTCAGATCACGGATCGACGGTTGCGTCTCACGGGCCAGCGTCGAGCGGATGCTCTCGATCTTGAGGTCCAGGCCCTTCTCGCCGAGCAGGACCGCGAGGATGCCGCGGGCCTCGCCGAGGCGGCCCTGGGCGATCAGATAGCGGGGGGATTCGGGAATCGTCAGCGACAGCAGTCCGTAGGCCAGTGCGGGCACGCACATCGCGAGGAACATCCAGCGCCAGGCCTCGAGCCCGAACCAGAGTTCTTCCTGCGACCCGCCGGCGAGGGCAGCGAGGGCGTAGTCGACCAGGAGCGAGACGAAGATGCCCGTGACGATCGCGAGTTGCTGCAGCGACCCGAGACGTCCCCGCACCCGGGCGGGCGAGATCTCGGCGATGTAGGCGGGTGCGATGACCGAGGCCAGACCCACGCCGATGCCGCCGACGATCCGGAACGTCACCAACATCTCGACGTTGGCCGCGAATCCGGTGCCGATGGCGCTCAGCAGGAACATCACGGCAGCGGCCCGCATGGTGACGAGGCGTCCGTACCGGTCGGCGATCCGGCCGGCCAGCATCGCTCCCGCCGCGGCCCCCAGCAGCGCCGAGGCGATCGCGAATCCGAGGAGAGCGGAATCGACCTGGAACTTGCCCTCGATCGCCGACACCGCGCCGTTGATCACCGCACTGTCGTAGCCGAACAGCAACCCGCCGAGTGCGGCGACGACCGCGATACGGACGGGAACCGAAGTGCCCTCTGCTGTGTCGCCGGGCGATTCCGCGCCGGGCAACAGGACGTTTTCAGTCATGGGACTCCTCGTGAGCAAGGGGGTGATCAAGACTCGGATCGAGCCGAGGCCTGCGCGAGAGCGCATTCGTTGTGGTGTGGAACACAGTAGGCAACGAACACAGGAATCGTCAAGACATGAACACAGATAGACGGATATGACCGATTTATGTTCACTGATGAACACTCAAGGCGGCAGAGCCTTGTCCGCGAGAGGAGCGAATTCAGCGGCGAACAGTCAGGCCGGAAGCGCAGATCGCAGACCCAGCGCGACGGCGCCGAGCACCTGCGCCCGCGGGCCGAGTTCGGCCACGCGGATGTCCAGGGAACGGACCGCACTGGGCACCGCGTAGCGGCCCACCACCTCGCGCATCGGCCCGAGCAGAAGTTCGCCGGCCAGCGCGAGTTCGCCGCCGATGACGAGTCGTTCGGGATTGACGAGGTTGCACAGGCTCGCTACCGCGACGCCGACGTGCCGCCCTGTGTCGGCGAGCACCCGGATGCAGGCGGCGTCACCGCCCTCGGCCATCGCGACGATGTCGGCGATGGTGAGATCGGGACCGCGACTCGGGGCGAGCAACCCGATCACGACGTGCGAGGCGACGAGGGTCTCGAGGCAGCCGCGGTTGCCGCAGCGGCATACCTGACCGAACTCGTCGAGTGTCAGGTGGCCGATTTCGCCTGCGGTGCCGCCTCTTCCGCGGTACAGCCGGCCGTCGAGGACGAGGCCGGCACCGACTCCGTCGGACAGTTTGATGTAGGCGAGATCGGTGGTTCCGCGGCCCGCTCCCCACATGTGCTCGGCGAGCACGCCGAGGTTCGCGTCGTTGTCGACCTGCACCGCGGTGCCGAGATACTCCGACGCGATGGCGGCCGCATCGACACCGACCCACCCCGGGAGGATCGACGGGCCACCGACCTCGCCGGTGTCGGTCTCGAGCGGAGCGGGCAGACCCATCCCGACCGCGAGGACGGACGTACGGTCGCAGCCGAGGCGATCGAGCGCCGCGTCGAGAAGGGCGCCCGCCTGCACCACGCCGTCCGCGGCGCGGTGCCCCGCACCGAGTTCGACGCGCTCCTCGGCGAGCACCTCGTGTGCCATGTCGGCGACGGCCACGGTGAGATGGCGATGCCCGAAGTCGATCCCGACGGCGAGCCCCATCTTGCGGGTCAGCTTCACCGCACGGCCCCGCTGGCCCGGGTGGTCGCCGCCCGGCACGGCAACCATCCCGGCCGCGGTCAATTCCTTGACCATGTTGGACACGGTGGCGGGCGCCAGCCCGGTGCGGCGCGCGATCTCCGCCTGGGTGAGCTCACCCGACGTCTGGAGCGCGCGGACCACACGGTGCTGGTTGGCGGACTTCAGCGAGGACTGAGAACCCGGCCTCGGGGAGTCACCGTTGTCACTGTCGCGCACGACATCACCGTACCGCGCCGCTTCTCGCGCTACCGGGCGAGTGCCGCCGCCTCACGCGCGAGGCCGCTGATCCGGTCCCAGTCCTTCTGCTTCACGGCGTCGGCGGGTGTGAGCCAGGATCCACCGACGCAGCCGACGTTGGGCAGCGACAGGTAGTCCCCGACGTTCGACGTCGAGATACCGCCGGTGGGGCAGAACCGTGCCGCCGGAACGGGTGAGTGGATCGAGCCGAGGAACTTCGCGCCACCCGACGCCTCGGCGGGGAAGAACTTGAGTTCGCGATAGCCGCGCTCGAGCAGGAAGAGCACCTCGGAGACCGTCGCCGCGCCCGGGAGGTGTGGCAGTCCGGTGTCCGTCATCGCCTTCAGCAGAGTTTCGGTGCTACCCGGCGAGACCAGGAACTGTGCTCCCGCTTCGGCCGCCTGCGCGGCCTGCACCGGTTCCACGATCGTGCCCGCGCCGACGCGGATCTCCGGCACCTCGTTCGCGATCGCCTTGATGGCGTCGAGAGCACACGGCGTGCGCAGGGTCAGTTCGATCATCGGGATGCCGCCGGCCACCAGGGCGCGGGCCACCGGCACTGCGTCGCCGAGGTCGTCCACGACGACGACGGGGATGACCGGGACGCGGTCGAGGAGGGAGGGGCTGTTCGTCACTGAGATACTCCTTAGACGGGTTGGGGGTGGAAAACGCTGGCGCCCTGGGTGGCCGGTCCGACAGCGGCACGCAGGCCGGCGAAGAGTTCGCGCCCCGTGCCGACCCATTCGTCGGCACCGAGCGCACGACCGGTCGCCGGGCGGGCGGCCAGTTCCTCGTCGTCGAGGTGCACGTTCACGGAGCCGGTCACGGCGTCGACGGTCAGGACGTCGCCGTCACGCACACGCGCGAGCGGTCCGTCCGCGGCCGCCTCGGGGGTGAGGTGGATGGCCGCGGGAACCTTCCCGGAGGCGCCGGACATCCGGCCGTCGGTGACCAGCGCGACCTTCCGGCCCTGGTCCTGCAGAACGCCGAGTACCGGTGTGAGCTTGTGCAATTCGGGCATCCCGTTGGCGCGCGGGCCCTGGTACCGGAGTACGGCCACGAAATCGCCGGTCAACGTGCCCGCCTCGAACGCGGCGAGGAAGTCGAGCTGATCGTCGAAGACCCTGGCCGGAGCGGTCACCACGCGGTGGTCCGGGTGGACGGCCGACGTCTTCATCACGCACGAACCCAGGTTTCCGGTGAGCATCTTGAGCCCGCCGTTGACGTCGAACGGATCTTCCGGTCCGCGCAACACGCTGGTGTCGAGGCTGATTCGCGTGCCCGGCTGCCATTCGACGCCCTCACCCGACAGCTTCGGTTCCTCGGTGTACCGGCGCAGCCCGGGGCCGACGACGGTCTTCACGTCCTCGTGCAGCAGTCCCGCGTCCAGCATCGACGACACGACGTAGCCGAGTCCGCCGGCCGCGTGGAAGTGGTTCACGTCGGCCGAGCCGTTGGGGTAGATCCGGGCGAGCAGCGGCACCACCGCGGATAGTTCCGACAGGTCGTCCCACGTGAGGGTGATTCCGGCGGCGCGGGCGATCGCCACGAGGTGCATCGTGTGGTTGGTCGAACCGCCGGTGGCGAGCAACGCCACGCAACCGTTGACCACGGCTTTCTCGTCCACGACCTCACCGACCGGCGTGTAGTCGTCGCCGAGTGCGGTGAGACCGGTGACGCGCCTACCCGCCTCCGACGTGAGGGCCTCACGCAGCGGGGTGCCGGGGTTCACGAAGCTCGATCCGGGCAGGTGCAGGCCCATGACCTCCATGAGGAGCTGGTTGGAGTTGGCAGTGCCGAAGAACGTGCACGTGCCCGCGCCGTGGTAGCTCGCCGCCTCCGCGTCGAGCAGTTCCTCGCGTTCGGCCTTGCCCTCCGCGTACAACTGCCGCACGCGCGACTTCTCGTTGTTGGGCAGACCGGACGTCATCGGCCCGGCCGGGACGAAGATCGTCGGTAGGTGACCGAACCCCAGGGCGCCGATGAGCATCCCCGGCACGATCTTGTCGCACACACCGAGCATGAGGGCGCCGTCGAACATGTCGTGGGACAGTCCGATCGCCGTCGCCATCGCGATGACGTCGCGGCTGAACAGCGACAGCTGCATGCCGTCGCGGCCCTGGGTGATGCCGTCGCACATCGCGGGGACACCACCGGCGAACTGGGCGATGCCACCGGCCTCCATGACCGCGGCCTTCAGCTGCCGCGGGAAGTGCTCGAACGGCTGGTGCGCCGACAGCATGTCGTTGTACGACGAGACGATCGCGATGTTGGGCTTGACGAAGCTGCGCAGCGCCTTCTTGTCGGCCGGGCCGGACGCGGCGAAGCCGTGCGCGAGGTTCGCGCAGGCCAGCTTGCCGCGCGCCGGGCCGCGGTCCCCCGCCGCCCGGATGCGGTCGAGGTAGATCGTGCGCTCGGGTTTGCTGCGCTCGATGATGCGTTCGGTGACAGCCGCGAGGACGGGGTGCACGTCGGCCGTCGGTGTGGGTGCGTCGGTCATGCGGTGACTCCTTCGTGCCAGGCGCGGCCGTCGCGCTCGATCAGGGTGGTCGCGTCGGTGGGTCCGTTGGTGCCGGCCGGGTAGCGGCGCGGGGCGCGGTCGGACTTCTTCCAGCCGACGAGGATCTGCTCGACCCACTCCCAGGCGGCCTCGACCTCGTCGCGGCGCATGAACAGGGTCGGGTTGCCCCGGACCACGTCCATCAGCAGCCGCTCGTAGGCGTCGGGCGACGGGCGCTTGAACGTTTCGATGTAGTTGAGGTCCAACGACACCGGCTTGAGCCGGATACCGCCGGGTCCGGGTTCCTTCGCCGTCATGTGCAGCCGCATGCCTTCGTGGGGCTGCAACTGGATGACTAGTCGGTTGGGTTCGCTGTGGCCCTCGCTGCCGGGGAACATGGGGTGCGGGACGGGCTTGAACTGCACCACGATCTCCGAGCAGCGTCGGTCCATGCGCTTGCCGGTGCGCAGGTAGAACGGCACGCCGGCCCAACGCCAGTTCTGGATCTCGGCCTTGACGGCGATGAACGTCTCGGTGGCGCTCTCCGGGTTCTCGACGTCCTCCTGGTAGCCGGGGACGGCGATCCCGTCGGCCAGTCCGGGGCCGTACTGGCCTGCGACCGTGCAGCGTTCGACGTCCTGTGGGCTCATCGGCTTGAGGGCCTGGAGGACCTTGAGCTTCTCGTCTCGCACGGTCTCGCGGTCGACGTAGGTGGGCGGTTCCATCGCAACGAGGCAGAGCATCTGCAGGAGGTGGTTCTGCAGCATGTCGCGCAGGGCACCCGCCGACTCGTAGTAACCGCCGCGACTGCCGACTCCGAGCGACTCGGCGACGTTGATCTGCACGTGGTCGATGGACGAGGAGTTCCACAGCGGCTCGAGGAACGTGTTGGCGAATCGCGTGACCAGAAGGTTCTGGACGCTTTCCTTGCCGAGGTAGTGGTCGATGCGGAAGATCTGCGATTCCTCGAACACGGCGCCGACCGCGTCGTTGACGGCGCGGGCCGAGGCGAGGTCGTGTCCGATCGGCTTCTCCAGCACGACGCGGGACTGCGCGTCGGCGAGACCGTTCAGGGCGAGGTTCTCACAGATCGGCCCGAACAGACCGGGAGCGCAGGCCAGGTAGAAGACCCGGATCGCCCCTTCCCGCGCCGCGAGGCACTCCGTCAGGCCCGCCCAGTTCGCCGGATCCGCGGCGTCGACGGAGACGTATTCGAGGCGATTGAGAAATCGCTCACAGGTGTCCGAATCCAGTTGATCGCTGGAGACGAACCGCGCGAGTTCTCCCCGCACCTTGTCGCGGTAGCCGTCGGTGTCGAGACCGGCTCGCGAGGCACCGATCACGCGGGTTTCGGCGGGCAGCTGGCCGTCCCGATCGCGCAGGTAGAGCGCGGGAAGCAGCTTACGAACCGCCAGGTCGCCGGTTCCGCCGAACACGACGAAATCGCACGGTTCCACGGTGGTCGCTGGTGACATGTCATCTCCCTCTGAAAGCCGGATGTGTGGGCCGTCACAGACGACAGTAGGCGACCTTTGGCTTTCGATCAATACAGACTTAAGTATTTCTGCGAACAAAGGTCACGGCCTTACGTTGTCAGACGCGTGTCCGGTTGGTTGAATGGCCTGCATGCGGACGCCTCGCTCGACGACCTCCCCGGCGACGGGTGGCGACGTCTTCGCCCTCATTCGCGCAGGGCAAGCAACGACGCGCACCGAGATCGGCACCCTCACCGGCCTCTCCCGCACCGCTGTCGCGGCCCGGGTGTCTTCGCTGCAGGCGTCGGGGCTCGTCGTCGAACGCGAGGAGGGCGTCTCGACCGGTGGTCGGCCGCCGGTGAAGCTCTCGTTTCACGTTCAGGCCGGTGTCGTGCTGTCGGCGGCCATCGGCCGGAGCCGCACCCAGCTGGCCATCTGCGACCTCGCCGGCGACGTCATCGTCGCCGAGGACGTGGAGCAGGAGATCGGCACCAGCCCGGCCGAGCTGATGCCCGTCATCGCGCAACGCCTCATCGCGCTGCGCGAGAGTCTGGGCGAGACCGCGGGACGGACGGTCGGGATCGGGATCAGCCTCCCCGGGACCGTCGACACCGAACGCGGGTGCAGCCTGAACTCCCCCATGATGTCGGGCTGGGACGGCGTCCCTCTCCAGCCGTTCCTCGCCGACGTCACCGACGCGCCCGTCTTCGTCGACAACGACGCCAACGTCATGGTGCTGGCGGAGCGGCGCGGAGAACGCCGCGACTTCGCCGACATGCTGCTCATCAAGGCGTCGACCGGACTGGGTGCCGGACTCGTGTCCGGTGGCGTGCTCCAGCGGGGCGCCCTCGGCGCGGCGGGCGAAATCGGGCACACGAAAACCGCAGCGGCACAAGGTGTGGTGTGCCGCTGCGGTGATGTGGGTTGTATCGAGGCCGTGGCCGGCGGGTGGGCGCTGGTCCGCAATCTGCAGGAGCAGGGACGCGAAGTCACCCACATCCGCGACGTGATCACGCTCGCCCTCGCCGGGGACGCCGAGGCGCGGCGGATGATCCGTGAGAGCGGGCGGCAGATCGGCGAGGTCCTGTCGGGCGCGATCAACCTCCTCAACCCGGAGGTCGTGATCGTCGGTGGCGACATGGCGCAGGCCTACGACACGTTCGTCGCGGGGCTACGCGAAACCCTCTACGGCAACGCCATCGCCGTTGCCACCCAACAGCTTCAGATTCTCCCCTGGACGCACGGGGAACTGTCGGGCGTCGTCGGCAGCGCCACCATGGCACTCGACCACGTCCTCAGCGTGCGCGCGGTGGACCAGCTGCTCGCAGGCGCTCCGCGCCCGTGAGCGGTTGACGAGTCCAGAGACTCGCTGACCGCGCACGGGCCCGGAGGGCCTATTTGACGTCGGAACCGTGCTTGGTGAGCGGCATGATCTCGATGTTCATGTACGGGAACAGTGGAAGGTTCCACAGGATCTCGTGCAGTTCGTCGGCCGACTCGACGTCGAAGATGCTGATGTTGCTGTACTGCCCCACGATGCGCCAGATCTCGGGCCACTTGCCGGAGCGTTGGAGCTCCTGTGAGTACGCCTTCTCCTTGGCGATGGTCTCGTCCCGCACCTTCGGGTCGAGGTCACGGGGAATGGCGACGTCCATGCGGACGTGAAAGAGTGCCATCGGGTGGTGTGCTCCTTAGTTCCTGGTCCAGGTCTTGACTGCGTCCATGTTGAGCTCGACTCCGAGTCCGGGCCCCTCGGGCAGGAACACCTGGCCGTCGGCGTAGCGGATCGGTTCCTGCAGCAACTCCTCGCTGAACAGCAGCGGTCCGAACAGTTCGGTACCGAAGTCGATGCCGGGTTCCGCGCACGCGAAGTGGACGGACGCCGCCGTCCCGATCGGGCCTTCGATGGACGTGGCTCCGTGGCAGGCGATTCCGGCTGCCTTGGCGATTGCGACCACCTCGCGGCTCTTCTGCAGGCCGCCACATTTGGTGGTCTTGAGGGCGATGACGTCCGCGGCGCCGCGGCGTGCGACCTCGAGGGCGTCGTGCGGAGTCTGCACGCTCTCGTCCGCCATCACCGGGACGGGGACGAGTCGGTTGAGCTCGGCGAGGACCTCGAGTTGCTCACCGGGTGTGGGCTGCTCGATCAGTTCGACGCCGCCGTCGACGAGGCGGGGCACGTACTTCAGCGCGGTGAGCCTGTCCCAGCGGGCGTTGACGTCGATGCGGACGCCGGCCTTGCCCTGCAGGGCCTGCGCGATCCGAACCACCCGGGCAGTGTCGACGGCGGGATCGAGCGCACCCATCTTCAACTTGAAACTGAAGTGCCGCTTCGACTCGACGAGATCGAGGGCCTCCTCGATGATCTCCTCGGCGGGTGCGGCGCCGAGGGCCCACGTGACGTCGACACTCTTTCGGAAGGCGCCGCCGAGCAGCGTGTGCACGGGCACACCCAGGCTGCGAGCCCAGGCGTCGTGCAACGCGACGTCGACGGCGGCTTTCGCGAAACGTGCATTGGCGACGACTCGTTCGATGTCCGGCATGATGCCGGTGATCTCGTCGACACCACGCCCCAGCAGGACCGGGACTATGTACCGCTCGACGATCGCCTGCATCGTCTCCACCGATTCGCCGCCCCACCACGGGCCGCCGGGGACGACGCCCTCGCCGTAACCGGTCACGCCGCCCGCGGTCGTGACGGCGACGAGCAGCAGCGGCTGCGCCGTCATCGACGTGGTGGCGAACTTGTGGGGACGCACCAACGGCACATCGAGGATCGTCGTTTCGACGGAAACGATCGACAGGTCGGTCATCGGATCACTTTCTCTACGGGTGGAACGGGTCACGCGGGGTCGAGCACGAAGTTGTAGGTGACGTGGTTCTTGCCGTCGTCACCGGTCTTCGGGTCGAGGATGAGTTCCGGCTTGGTAGCCGACGCGACGTCGCTGTCGATCCACTCGCCACCCTTGAAGTACAGCTGCGTGGTCACCGACTCCTTGCCCGGCGCCGACACGATGAGGTGCAGGTGCGCGGGACGCCACGGGTGACCGTTCTGCGCCTCGATGAACTGACCGGTCGGGCCGTCGGTCGGGATCTGGTAGGGCGCCGGCTGGATCGTGGTGATCTCGTAGCGGCCCTCCTCGTCGGCGATGATGGTGCCGCGCAGGTTCCACTCGGGCAGGTGCGGGGCGAACTGCGAGTAGTAGCCGTCGTTGTCGGCGTGCCACAGTTCGACCTTCGCGCCGGCGAGGCCGTTGCCGTCGAGATCGGTGACCTGGCCGGAGAAGACGAGCGGGGTGATCTTCTCGTCCTCTTCCCGCATCGGCAGGGTGCACTTCGACGGCAGCTCGGGCGAGTTCTCGATGTAGTACGGGCCCTCGATGCTGCCCTTGGTGCCCTTGCGGCTGCGAGCGAGGACTTCTTCGACCGAGTGCTCGATGAACACGTCGAGGAACAGCGGCCATTCGCCGCCCTCGCCCACGTCGATGAGCCACTGCTTGAACACGCGGTACTCGGGGTAGGTGACGCCGTGCTTCAGGATCACGTCGTTGAGTGCGCCGAGTGCGTCCTTGGCGATGGCCGCGAGCCGCTCCGGCGAGGTGTCGGCTGTGGCGCGCTCGGCCTTGAACTTGTCGGTGGCGGCGGAGCCGGATCCGGCGGCGGTGGGGCTCTCGGTGGTGGTCATCTGTTTCTCCTTGGGCTGGGAGGGGAGCGGATTGGGCTGATATCGAGTTTTGGGCGACGCGGTGGGTGTTCACGCGCCGAGGGTCTTGCCTTCTGTACGCTCTGCGTACTAGCATCACGCTGTGCGTACACCACTACTGTGCGCGCAGTCACATTGAAATGTCAACCCCAAGTCCGAATACGCACCCGAATCGCTGATGGAGGCCGCAATGACCGAGAGCGATCGCGATTACATCCAGAGCATCGAGCGCGGGTTCGCAGTGCTCCTCGCGTTCGACGCGCAGCGTCCGAACCCGACGCTCGCCGAACTCGCCACAGAAGCGGGACTGTCGCGCCCCGCAGTCCGCCGGATCCTGCTCACCCTGCAGAAGCTGGGGTACGTCGCCGGCTCGGGTGGCCGATGGTCGCTCACCCCCCGCGTGCTGAGCATCGGACAGCACTACTCGGAGTCGCACGCACTGATCGAGGCCGCGATGCCCCGACTGCTGGAGGTGGCCGAGAAGACCCAGGAGTCCGCGTCGCTCGGCGTGCTCGACGGCGCCGACGTGGTCTACGCGGCGCGCGTTCCCGTCCGGCGGATCATGAGCATCAACGTCTCTGTCGGCACCCGCGTCCCCGCGTACGCCACGTCCATGGGTCGCGCGCTCCTGGCCTGGGCCCCCGCCGACGTGGTCGAGCAGGTGGTCGCCGAGTCCACGTTCGAGAAACTCGGGCCCGAAACCATCAGCACTGCAGCCGAACTCGACAAGGAACTCACCAAGGTCCGCGAGCAGGGGTTCGCCCTGACGTCCGAGGAGCTGGAGAAGGGGCTGATCTCGCTGGCCGCCCCCGTCCGCGACGCCGGCGGCACAGTGGTCGGCGTGATCGCCTGCTCCACGTCGTCCGCGCGGAATACTCCGGCACAGTTCCGGGAACAGGCCGTTCCGTGCGTCCTCGCCGCCGCGGCCGCCCTGAGCACGGACATGGGCTTCGCCGGCTGACGGCATCACTCGGTCAGATCGGGTCGAGCACGAAGTCGCAGGAGACCTCTCCGCCGACCAGGCCGACGAGCGACTCGACGGCGGACGCGTCCACTTCTCGCGATGCGCCCGGTGTCGGCACCAGGCGCGTCTCGAGCGGTCGGAAGCCACGCGCATGCACGACGACGTTGACGTGCCCGACATCGGCTTCGCCTCGGGCGCTCGAGAATTCGCACGGCGCCGGCTGCACGGTCGAGATGTCGAAGCGGCCACCGGCGCATGTGACGACGATGCCGCGCAGGTTGTTGCGCAGAATCTCGACGGAGTACCCGGAGTAGCAGCCGTCGGCGTCCGCGTGCCAGATCTCGAGTTCCGCCCCCGACAAAGGGGCGCCGTCGCGTGAGCGCACGACCCCCGCGATGCGGAGCGGAGGCCCCGGTTCGCCGGGGAGTGCCGCAAGGTTCGCCTTCCACGGCAGCACTCGCTGCGCGGGGAGGTAGAACTCGCGGTCGACGTGGTCGAGGCAAGCCTGGTCCACGTGAGGTGCGGTCGTCGTCGACGTCGAGGTCATCACCTGATCCCATCACTCTCGTACGCTGTGCGTACGTTGAGAACGCTGTGCGGTCGTTGTCGAGTGTGCGCGTGGTCACATGCGTTCGTCAACCTCCGGTCCGTTCACATCACGGACGGGTCGGTCCGGTGCATCTGTGGGATAATTTCCCCGCCACCGGCGGACAACGACGTTTCGCCGTCCCCGGTTCGCGCCCTCGTGCCGGCCACGTCGAATCCCCAAGGATCACATCGATGACCACGCCTCCCCGCAGCATCACCCTCCGCTTCCTGGCCGCACCCACCGAAGTGGCGACGCTCGGAGGAGCCGTCCAGGGCGGCCGGATCCTCGAATGGATCGACAAGGCCGCCTACGCCTGCGCGGTCGGCTGGAGCGGGAGCTACTGCGTCACCGCCTACGTGGGAAACATCAAGTTCACCCGGTCCATCGAGTCGGGTCACCTCGTCGAAGTCGAAGCCCGGCTCGTCCACACCGGGCGCTCGAGCATGCACATCCAGTGCACCGTTTCGTCGGCCGACCCGCGCACCGGACAGTTCACCGAGGCCAGCAACTGCCTGATCATCTTCGTCGCCGTCGACGACTCCGGTAAGCCGACGAGCGTGCCGCCGTGGCAGCCCGTCACCGCCACCGACCGCGCCGAGTCAGAGGAGGCGGTCATGCGCATCGGCCTGCGGGCCGACATCGAAGAGGCGATGAGCAAGCAGAACTACACCGACGCGGGCACCGCACCGGAATCGCTCACCCGCTTCCTCGCCGCGCCCACCGACGTCAACTGGGGCGGCAAGACGCACGGTGGAACCGTGATGCGCTGGATCGACGAGGCCGCCTACCTGTGCGGCACGTCGTGGAACGGCACGCCGTGCGTGTCCGTGTACGCCGGCGGGGTGCGCTTCTACCGCCCGATCCAGATCGGTCACGTCGTCGAGGTCGACGCCCGCCTGCTGCACACCGGCGCGCAGACCATGCACATCTCGGTGCACGTGCGATCCGGCGACCCGCGCACCCGGGAAATGAACCTCACCACCCACTGCCTCACCGTCGTCGCCGCCGTCGACGAGGACGGCGCCGCAACGGCAGTGCAGCAGTGGGTGCCGCAGTCCGACGAGGACCGCAAGCTGGAGGCGCACGCCCGCGAACTCATCGCCCTCCGCGACCGGGCTCGAATCGGCGCCCTGGCGTAATCCGCCCGAGTAGCGTCACGGGAAACGGTCTACCCGCGGGAAGGAGCGGGGGGTGCCTGGGAACCGTCCACTCGACGTGCAGTTGTCCCGGCGGCGTGTGCTGCAGTGGGGTGCCGGAGCTGCACTCCTCGGGCTCACCGGGGCCTGCGCCCGTACCGACGACACCGAGGCCCCGATCGGACCCGACTCCCCGGAGGTGCGCGCGTTCGCCGAGGCCGAGTCCCGGCGATTTCCCGGCGGCAGGCCGGTCGCCTACGAGCTCTCCGCGACGCAGTCCGAGGTCGACCTCGCAGGCAAACGCACTGCCGCGTGGCTGTACAACGCGCAGCTGCCAGGCCCGATCCTGCGGGCGAACGTCGGGGACAGGGTCCAGGTGCGGTTTCGCAACCAGCTGCCGGATTCCACCACCGTGCACTGGCACGGGCTGGCCATCCGCAACGACATGGACGGGGTCCCGGATGTCACGCAGGCTCCGATACCGGCGGACACAGAGTTCGTCTACGACTTCATCCCGCCCGACCCGGGCACGTACTGGTACCACACGCACTGCGATCTCCAGCGCGGCCGAGGGCTGTACGGGGCTCTGATCATCGACGATCCCGGGGCTCCCGCGAACTACGACGCCGAGTTCGTCGTCGTGCTCTCCGACTGGTTGACCGACCGCACGCCCTCGCAGGTCTTCGACGAACTCCGCGGCGGGCGCATGAGGTCCATGCCCGAGATGACGTCGCGCGTGCTCGGCGGTGACTCCGGCGACGTCCGGTACCCGGTGTACCTGCTGAACGGGAAACCACCCGGCGATCCGACCGTCTTCACCGCACGGCCGGGGCGGCGAGCCCGCATCCGGCTGATCAACGCGGGCGACGACACCGCGTTCCGGGTCGCGCTGGGTGGCCACCGGCTGACCGTCACGGACACGGACGGTTTCCCCGTCGAACCGGTCGACACCGACTCGGTGCTGATCGGCATGGGCGAGCGGTACGACGCCGTCGTCACCCTTCAGGACGGGGTGTTCCCGCTGGTCGCGGTCGCCGAGGGGAAGGGCGCGCAGGCATTCGCGGTGGTGCGCACCGGCGGCGGCGCGGCCCCCGACCCCGCCGTGGCGCCCCGTGAGGTGGGCCCTCCCCCACTCACCGTGGTCGGCTTGCGGGCCACCGACGCCGTCCGGTTACCCGTCGTCGACCCGGGTGTCACCCTGGAGGCGTCGCTCGGCGGCCACATGATGCAGTACGTGTGGACGGTGAACGGCAAGGCCTACCCCGACCACACCCCGCTGACCGTCCACCGGGACCAGCGAGTGCGGCTGGTCTATACGAACCCCACGATGATGTTCCACCCCATGCACCTGCACGGGCACACGTTCGCCGTCGCCCGGTCGGACGGTTCGGGACCGCGGAAGGACACCGTGATCGTGCTCCCCGGGCAGACCGTCGCCGCCGACATCGACACGACCAACCCTGGTCAATGGATCACGCACTGCCACAACGACTATCACCTTGCCGCCGGTATGGCGACGATCTTCTCCTATGTGAGCTGACGCCGGACCGTCAGCCCCGGAGCGCTTCCGAGGGCGCCACGCCGTACCTCCGGCGGTACGCCGCTGCGAACCGGCCCGTGTGGGTGAAACCCCAGCGCATCGCGACCTCGGCGACTGTCGACGAACCGTCCGCGCGCAGCAGGTCGTCGTGGACACGTTCGAGCCGGACGTCCAGCAGGTAGTCGCGGGGGCTCACCCCGACGTACTCCTGGAATCCCTCCTGCAGGCGACGGATCCCGACGCCCGCGATCCCGGCCATCTCGGCCGCAGTCCACGCCCGCGCGGGGTCGGCGTGGATCTCGTCGATGACACGCTTGACGATGCGCGGCCGGGTACCGGCACCGGCCGTCTCGTCGTCCGGGATCGCTGCCAGGACCAGCGCCGTGGTGACCGCCCCCGACAGTTGCTCGGCGACGAGGGGGTTCGTGTAGATGCCGTCCGACCGCAGCATCTGGTCGAGCAGCGACCGCACCAGCGCCAGCCAGCTGGCACCGTTCTCACTGGTCAGGTCCAGTTGTGGGGGCAGACGCAGTCCCGGCCGCGCCAGGATCCGCGCCATCTCGCGGTGCAGGTGGTCGCGGTCGACGCGCACGCCGATGATGGAGCAGTCCTTGCTCCAGTCGGTGATGAGCGTCGTCGTGTCGGGCGGGCAGATCGTTCCCGCCCCGGGCACGGACGACACCTCGTTCTTGCCGGTCACCGATTCCAGATGCCCCGACAGCGGCACATTGATCGCATACGCGCCGGGGTGGTCGGACTGGATCGACACGTCGGCGCCCCAGCCGATATGAGTGATCTTCACGGGCCCGAGTTCGACCGCCTCCGCGACGGTGTTGCCCGCGTTCGAGCTGTTCAGCGGGGTCAGCCGGTGCGGGAAGTACACGTCCGACACCACATGCGACGCTTCGTCCCAATCTTCGGGGCGAATCAGCTTGGACGCGGGCTGCATGGCACCAGTGTGACTACGGACACCTTCGATTGCAATTTCCGGCGTGATCCAAGTCACCGCGCAAAGCGGATCACCTCCGCGCTCAGCGGATCGACGCACCGTTCCCACGGTCGTACTTTCGTCGGTACCTCATCAGCGTCCCGGACAGGAAGGGAGGCTCCGACCATGGAGCAACGCGAACTCCGGAACATTTTCGGGCAGTTTGCCAGCGGAGTCACGGTCATCACGTGCGCCAACTCCGAGGGCCTGCCGCACGGAGCGACGGTCACCGCCTTCACCGCCGTCTCGATCGAGCCGAGACTGTGCCAGATCACCCTGACCCGAAAGTCCAAGGCCTGCAACTATTTGAGCAAGGCACCGTTCGCCGTCAACATTCTCGCCGCCGACCAGGTGGACACCGCGATGCATTTCGCCGGGCGCCCGCAGAACCCCGAACCCGTATGGGCCGACGGGCCGACCGCCCCCATCATCTGCGGTGCCGCCGCCACGCTGTCGTGCCGGCCGTGGGCCGAGTACGACGGCGGCGATCACATCATCTTCATCGGTGAGATCGTCGCGGCCGAATCCAGCGGCAAGGACCCGCTGCTGTTCTACCGGAGCACCTTCCACGATCTCGGCTCGCCGTCCGCGTCGGCCGCGTGGAACGGATCGATGGACGATCCGAACAACGGCTGGTTCGACTCCACCACCTCCTTCACCCCGTTCCATCTTCAGCCCGTCAACTGACCGCTCAATCCGAAAGGACATTCCATGACCACCACCGAAAGCGCTCCCGAGACCGCGCTCGACCCGACGAAGGTCAACCCGGCCGCAGACTGCGAAGCCAACCGCACCGCCAACTTCGCGTCGCGCCCGATGACCGGTGACGAGTACATCGAGTCGTTGCGCGACGACCGCGAGATCTGGTTACACGGCGAGCGCGTCGAGGACGTCACCACGCATCCGGCGTTCCGCAACCCCATCCGGATGACCGCACGCCTCTACGACTCGATGCACACCGGTGAACACGTCGACAAGGTCACCACCCCCACCGACACCGGCAACGGCGGCGTCACGATGCCGTTCTTCAAGGCACCCAGCTCCTCGGACGACCTGCTGAAGGAACGCGACGCCATCGCCACCTGGGCGCGCATGACGTACGGCTGGATGGGCCGGTCCCCCGATTACAAGGCGTCGTTCCTCGGCACCCTGCATGCCAACAAGGAGCTGTACTCGCCGTTCCAGGACAACGCCGAGCGCTGGTACAAGGAATCGCAGGAAAAGGTTCTCTACTGGAACCACGCGATCATCAACCCGCCCGTCGACCGGCAGCTCCCGCCCGACGAGGTCGGTGACGTGTTCATGAAGGTCGAGAAGGAAACCGACGCCGGACTCATCGTCAGTGGCGCCAAGGTCGTGGCCACCGGCTCGGCCATCACCAACTACAACTTCATCGCGCACTACGGTCTGCCGATCAAGAAGAAGGAATTCGCCCTCATCTGCACCGTCCCGATGGACGCACCGGGCGTGAAGCTGATCTGCCGGTCCTCGTTCACCCAGAACGCGGCCGTGATGGGCACCCCGTTCGACTACCCGCTGTCGAGCCGCATGGACGAGAACGACACCATCTTCATCTTCGACAAGGTGCTCGTGCCGTGGGAGAACGTCTTCATGTACGGCGACGTCGACAAGATCAACGGCTTCTTCCCGCAATCCGGATTCCTGCCCCGCTTCACCTTCCAGGGCTGCACCCGTCTCGCCGTGAAGCTCGACTTCATCGCCGGCATGCTGATGAAGGCACTCGACGCCACCGGCGCAGGCGGTTTCCGTGGCGTGCAGACCCGCGTCGGTGAGGTCATCGGCTGGCGAAACCTGTTCTGGTCACTCACCGAATCGATGGCACGCAACCCCGAGCCGTGGATCGGCGACACCGTCATCCCGAAGCTCGAGTACGGCCTCACGTACCGCATGTTCATGATCCAGGGCTACCCGCGGATCAAAGAGATCATCGAACAGGACGTCGCGTCCGGTCTGATCTACCTGCCCTCGAGCGCCCGCGACTTCAAGAGCCCCGACGTCCGCCCGTACCTCGACAAGTATGTCCGCGGCTCCGACGGCATGACTGCCGTCGAACGCGTCAAGATCATGAAGGCACTGTGGGATTCGATCGGCAGTGAGTTCGGCGGCCGGCACGAACTCTACGAGCGCAACTACTCCGGCAACCACGAAAACGTCAAGGCGGAACTGCTGTTCGCCGCCGAGAACCGTGGCGACGTCGCCTCCATGAAGGGCTTCGCCGAGCAGTGCCTGTCCGAATACGACCTCGACGGCTGGACGGTCCCCGACCTCATCGGCAACGACGACGTCTCGTACTTCGGCAACAAGTAACCGCACACCCACGCAATCCCCGTCAGAAGCGAATCAGCTCTGACGGGGATTTGCCGTACCGCCGGCGGTACGCGGCGGAGAACCGGCCCGCATGGGTGAACCCCCACCGGGCAGCGACCTCGGAGACCGTGACACCGGGTTCCAGTGCCCTCAGGTCGGCGTCGGCGCGACTCAGGCGGATGTCGAGGAGGCATTCCGACGGACTGCGCCCGACGTACTCGCGAAACCCTTCCTGCAACCGGCGGACGCTGGTACCCGCCAACTCGGCCATGTCGGCTGCCGTCCAGGCGCGGGCTGGGTCGTCGTTGAGTCCGTCGAGCACTCGCTTGACGATTCGCGGTCGGGGTGCGCCCCCGCGCACCTCCTCGTCGGGCGTGACGGCCAGGACGAACGCCGAGGTGATCGCGCCGGCGAGCTGTGGGCCGACCACCGGGTTGGCCAGGAGGTCGGCCGGCTCCCGCAGTTGCGCGGTCAATGAGCGCACCAGACGAAACCAGCTGTGTCCCGGGGCCTCGGTGAGATCGATCTGCGAGGGCAGGTGCAGCCCGGGCCGCAGGTCGGAGCCGAGGATCCGGTCAGCCTCCTGCTCGAGGTAGGCGCTGTCGAATTTGACGCCGAGCACCGAGCAGTCGCCGCTCCACCGGGTGATCAGGGTCGGCTCGTCCGCCCGGAAGACCGTGGCCTGACCGGGCCGAGACAGCACCGTGTCGCCCTGCGAACAGGACTCCAGCGAACCGGACAGCGGAATGTTGATCTCGTACGCATCCGGATAGTCGCACTCGATCGACACGTCGGCACCCCAGCCCAGCCTCCCGAGAGTGACGGGGCCGAGGTCAACGGTCCGCATCGACAGCTTCATCGCTCCGTTCGGCGACAAGTCGGTCAACGTGTGGGGAAAGTACGCACCGGCCACCGCCCTCGACGCCGCATCCCAGTCCTGGGTTTCGGTGATCGTCGATGCCATCGTCATGCACCTGCCTCACTGAAGAATCGTTCCGACCTCATTGAAACCGTGTCGTCACGCCCAGTCGAGGATAACTGAGACCGCAATCACAAGTAGTCGCGCAGATGGTCCAGAGACCGCGCAGAGTGGCTAGACCACCCTCCTGCGACGGCCTACCTTCTTCCTCACCCCGCTCACACAACGAAAGTTGTTTCCGAGCAGTTGCTTTGAATGAGGAGATTCAGATGACCGCCACCCTCTCTTGGATCGACGAGATCACGATGACGGAACTCGAGCGCAACCCGTACCCCGTCTACGAGCGGCTGCGCGCCGAGGCGCCGCTGGCCTACGTCCCGGTCCTCGGCTCGTTCGTCGCGACCACCGCCGACCTGTGCCGCACCATCGCCAACAGCCCCGACTTCGAGGGGATCATCACCAAGGCCGGCGGCCGCACGTTCGGTCACCCTGCGGTGATCGGCGTCAACGGCGAGATCCACCGCGACCTCCGCTCGATGGTCGACCCCGCACTGCAACCGTCGGAGGTGGACCGCTGGGTCGACGGACTCGTCCGCCCCATCGCGCGGCGCTACGTGGAGCAGTTCGAGAACGACGGCAAGGCCGATCTGGTCTCGCAGTACTGCGAACCCGTCAGCGTGCGCGCACTCGGTGACCTGCTGGGGCTGAACGACGTCAGCTCGGACACATTGCGTGACTGGTTCCACCGGCTGTCGAACTCCTTTACCAATGCCGGAGTGGACGCGAACGGCGAATTCACGAACCCGGAGGGATTCGTGCAGGGCGACGAGGCCAAGGCAGAGATCCGGGCCGTCGTCGATCCGCTCATCGACAACTGGATCGTCAACCCCGATGACAGCGCCATCTCGCACTGGTTGCACGACGGCATGCCCGAAGGAAAGGTCCGCGACCGCGAGTACATCTACCCCACGCTCTTCGTGTACCTGCTGGGCGCGATGCAGGAACCCGGCCACGGCATGGCGTCGACGCTCGTGGGCCTGTTCACCCGCCCCGAGCAACTGGAGGCCGTCATCGACGAGCCCGCGCTGATTCCGCGGGCGATTTCCGAGGGAATGCGCTGGACCTCGCCGATCTGGTCCGCCACGGCCCGCATCAGCACCAAGGACGTCACGCTCGGGGACGTGTTCCTTCCCGAGGGATCCGTGGTCCTGTTGTCCTACGGTTCGGCCAACCACGACACCGCTGTCTACGACGCCCCCTCCGACTACGACATGACGCGTCCCCCGCTCCCCCACCTGGCGTTCGGTTCCGGCAATCACGCGTGCGCGGGCATCTACTTCGCCAACCACGTCTGCCGCATCGGCCTGGAGGAACTGTTCGAGGCGATCCCGAACCTCGAACGTGACTCCGGCGCGGACGTCGAGTTCTGGGGCTGGGGTTTCCGCGGCCCGACCGCCCTCCGGGCCACGTGGGAGGTGTAGCCGTGACCTTCACCGTCTCGGTCGCCGCCGACAGGGTGGAATGCCGCCCCGACCAGCCGATACTCGACGCTTTCCTCCGGGGCAGCGTGTGGATGCCGAACTCCTGCAACCAGGGCACGTGCGGAACGTGCAAGCTGCGGGTCGTATCGGGGGAGGTCGATCACGGCCTGTCGCCCGAACACACGCTGACCCGGGCCGAACGCGAGCAGGGGTTTGCGCTGGCCTGCCAGGCGACCCCGTGCAGTGACACGGTGGTGGAACGCCTCGACGCGGCGCCCGCGGGCACCGTCCACACCCTGCGGGACCTCGTCGGCACCGTGAGCGCGATCGAGGACGTTGCCCGTGACACGCGGCGGGTTCTCGTCACGCTCGACAGCCCGCTCGAATTCTCCGCGGGGCAGTACGTCGAACTGCGAGTACCCGGCACCGACCACCGCCGCCAGTACTCGATGGCGAATACGCCGGGTGAGTCGAAACAACTCGAGTTCCACATCCGCAGGCAACCGGGTGGAATCGCGACGGACGGTTGGGTGTTCGGCTCGTTGTCCGTCGGCGAGCGCGTCGACATGGTGGGGCCGCTCGGGGACTTCCGTCTCGATCCGGAGGACGAGGGTCCGATGATCCTGCTGGGCGGCGGAACGGGCCTCGCCCCGCTGAAATCGATCGTCCACCAAGCACTCACCGTCGCTCCGGACCGCGCGATCCACCTGTATCACGGCGTGCGCGAGGAGTCCGACCTCTACGATGTCGACCTGTTCCAGGAGTGGGAGCGAGCGCACCCGGGCTTCCGGTACGTGCCGTGTCTGAGCGACCAGTCGTGGTCCGGGCGGTCCGGTTACGTCACGGACGCGTTCGTGGAGGACTTCGACACCTGTCGCGGCTACTCCGGGTACCTGTGCGGGCCGCCGGCGATGGTCGACGCCGGCGTCAAGGCGTTCAAGCGCCGGCGCATTGCTCCGCGACGCATCTTCCGGGAGAAGTTCACGCCCGCCGCGTGATTACGGCATCCCGATGCGTACGCCGAGGCCCTCCGAGCCTCGGCGTACGCATGCCGAACACGTCCTAGTCAGTACTCGGTAAATGCCTAGTGTGATGCAGCGCACAGGCTGCAAGAGTGGAATCCATTGCCGGACCCGGGCGCCCTCGCAGGGCGCAAGCCCCCCGGAGATCTTGGAGGATCCCATGACTGAAACCCTGTACACAGCGCCGTCCGACGACGTGCGCGCCAAGCTGGCCGACGCGCTCATCGAGGACGCGGAAACCGGCCGCTACCAGGTGCGACGTAGCGTTTTCACCGACGAGGACCTGTTCGAACTCGAGATGAAGCACATCTTCGAGGGCAACTGGATCTACCTGGCCCACGAAAGCCAGATCCCGAATGTCGGCGACTACTTCACCACGTACATGGGCCGCCAGCCGATCGTGATCTCCCGCAACAAGGAGGGCGAACTCAACGCCCTGGTGAACGCGTGCAGCCACCGCGGCGCCATGCTGTGCAGGCGCAAGACGGACAACCGGACCACGTTCACCTGCCCGTTCCACGGCTGGACGTTCAACAATTCGGGCAAGCTCCTCAAGGTCAAGGACCCGCGTGAGGCCGGCTACCCGGAACAGTTCAACAAGGACGGCTCCCACGACCTCACCAAGGTCGCGCGGTTCGAGAACTACCGCGGTTTCCTGTTCGGCAGCCTCAACGCCGACGTCCCGCCGCTCGAGGAGCACCTGGGTGACACCACGAAGATCATCGACATGATCGTCGACCAGTCGCCCGACGGCCTCGAGGTCCTGCGCGGTGCGTCCACCTACACCTACGACGGCAACTGGAAGCTGCAGACCGAGAACGGTGCCGACGGCTACCACGTGTCCGCCACCCACTGGAACTACGCCGCGACCACGTCACGCCGGGAGTCGGGCGAGTCCACCAACGCCACGAAGGCGATGGACGCCGGCAAGTGGTCGAAGCAGCAGGGCGGGTACTACTCGTTCGACAACGGTCATCTGCTGCTGTGGACGAAGTGGGCCGACCCCGCCAACCGTCCGCTGAACGAGCGTCGCGACGAACTGGTCGCCGAGTACGGGGAGGATCGCGCCGACTGGATGATCGGTGTGTCCCGCAACCTGTGCCTGTACCCGAACGTGTACCTGATGGACCAGTTCGGTTCGCAGATCCGGCATTTCCGTCCGATCTCCGTCGACAAGACCGAGGTCACCATCTACTGCATCGCCCCCAAGGGTGAGAGCCGCACGGCACGTGCCGCCCGCATCCGCCAGTACGAGGACTTCTTCAACGCCACCGGCATGGCCACCCCGGACGATCTCGAGGAGTTCCGCTCCTGCCAGAAGACGTACCAGGCCGGAGCCGCACCGTTCAACGACCTCAGCCGCGGTGTCACCCACCAACTCCAGGGCCCCGACGAGGGTGCGAAGAAGATCGGCATCAATCCCATCTCCAGTGGTGTGAAGACCGAGGACGAGGGCCTTTACCCGATCCAGCACGGCTACTGGGTACAAGCGCTCACCAAGGCGCTCGACGCCGACGTTGCCGCGAACAACCGCTGAGGGAGACGACGAACATGACCGCAGTAGCCGAAAGCACTGTCACCCAGCACGACATCGAGCAGTTCCTCTACCGTGAGGCCCGCTACCTCGACGACCGCGAGTTCGAGAAGTGGATCGAGTGCTATCACCCCGACTCCGAGTTCTGGATGCCGGCGTGGGCCGACGACGGTGACCTGACCACCGACCCGATGACCGAGATCTCACTGATCTACTACGCCAACCGTGGTGGCATCGAGGACCGGGTGTTCCGCATCAAGACCGACCGGTCGAGCGCGACGAGCCTTCCGGAACCCCGCACCGGTCACAACATCTCGAACGTCGAGGTCACCGACCGTCGCGGCGAAGTCGTAGATGTCCGGTTCAACTGGTTCACGCTCTACTTCCGGTACAACACGGTCGACACGTACTTCGGGAATTCGTTCTACACCATCGACTTCTCTGGTGAGCAGCCTCTGATCCTGAAGAAGAAGGTCGTGCTCAAGAACGACTACATCCACCACGTGGTCGACATCTACCACATCTGATTTCTTCCCCATTCTTCGCGAATCGAGCTGTTTTCCATGACTTTCCAAGTTGCACTGAGTTTCGAGGACGGGATCACCCGCTTCATCAAGTGTGACGGCGACGAGACGGTCGCCGACGCGTCCTACCGCGCGCGCATCAACATTCCTCTCGACTGTCGAGACGGGGCGTGCGGCACCTGCAAGTCGCTCTGCGAATCCGGCACGTACGACGGCGGCGACTACATCGAGGAAGCGCTCACCGACGAAGAGGCGGAGCAGGGCTACTGCCTTCCGTGCCAGATGATGCCGGAAAGCGATTTGGTACTGCAGATCCCGACGACGTCCGACGTCGCGAAGACCGCCGCAGGCACGTTCTCGTCGACGGTCACGGAGATCCGTAAGTTCTCCGACACCACCATCGGGTTCACGATCGAGATCGCGAACCGGGACGACCTGGTTTTCCTCCCCGGCCAGTACGTGAACATCACCGTTCCCGGGACCGAAGCGACGCGCTCGTACTCGTTCAGCACCGGACCCACGTCGAAGGAACTGTCGTTCCTGGTCAAGATCACCGACGGCGGCCTGATGTCGGAGTACCTGCGTAGCCGCGCACAGGTCGGCGACACGCTCGAGTTCACCGGCCCGATGGGAAGCTTCTTCCTCCGCGAGCAGAAGCGTCGCGCCCTGCTGCTGGCCGGCGGCACCGGGCTGGCCCCGCTGCTGTCGATCCTCGACAAGATGCGCACCGACGCCGCCGACCACCCCGTGCACCTGGTCTACGGAGTCTCGTCCGACGCGGACCTGGTGGAACTGGACAAGCTCGAGGAGTACACGAAGTCCCTGCCCCGGTTCACGTTCGACTACTGCGTGTCCGACCCGGCGAGCAGTGCACCGAACAAGGGATACGTCACCGGCCTGTTCGAGCCCGCACACCTGAACGACGGCGACGTGGACGTGTACCTGTGCGGTCCGCCTCCCATGGTCGAGGCGGTGCGCGACCACCTGAAGTCGGAGGGCATCACGCCGGCGAACTTCTACTTCGAGAAGTTCAACAACGCCGCGACACCGAGTGGGTCCGAGGCGTCCGCACCGCTGGCGGCCGACGCCCTCGAGGCGGCCCCCGAGTACGAGATCGGCGAGGAACACCAGCCGCTGTCCGAGTCGGACGCGCAGTTCGACGCCCGCATGGCGCTCGAACTCGGGGCGATGGAACTGACCATCGGCCGGATGACGAAGGAACAGCTGTCCGAGTACCGGATCCTCGCCGAGACCTCGTGCGAATCGATCGAGAACGACCGCTTCACGGACGCCGGCGCGTTTACCGACACCAACGCCGCATTCCACGAATTCCTGTTCCGGTGCACCGCCAACGACGTGCTCCTCGAGGCGTACAACCGCCTGGAGGTCACGCAGCTCATGACGAAGGTGCTCCGCACCGCGGACTGGGTGGACGAGCACATCCAGCACGACCACCTCGACATCGTCGCCGCCTTCGAGAAGGGTGACCGGGCCGCCGCCCACGACCTGATCGTCAGCCACAGCGCGCACGCCAAGGCCACCATGTGCCGCGCCATCGAGAGGAGTGCCGTCGCATGAGTGGACTCGTCACTCCGCACCGTTTCGACGGCAAGGTCGTCGCGGTCACCGGCGCAGCGCAGGGCATCGGCCTGACGGTCGCGACCCGACTCGCGGCCGAGGGTGCGTCGCTGATCCTGATCGACCGCGCCGAACTCGTCCACGACGTCGCGAAGGGGTTGCGCGAGAACGGCACCGACGCGCACAGCATCACCGCCGATCTGGAACAGTTCGCCGACGCCGAGGCGGCGATCGACGAGGCGCGGCAGCAGCACGGCCGGCTCGACGTGCTGATCAACAACGTCGGCGGCACCATCTGGGCCAAGCCGTACGAGCACTACACCGCCGAGCAGATCCAGGCGGAGGTGCAGCGGTCGCTGTTCCCGACCCTGTGGACGTGCCGCGCCGTCCTCCCCCACCTCATCGCGCAGCAGTCGGGCACCATCGTCAACGTGTCCTCGGTGGCCACGCGGGGTGTCAACCGCGTGCCCTACGCGGCGTCGAAGGGCGGGGTCAACGCCCTGACCGCGTCACTCGCTCTGGAAGCCGCACAGTACGGAATCCGCGTGGTGGCCACCGCACCCGGCGGCACCGAGGCGCCCGCTCGCCGCGTTCCCCGCGGCCCCGGCGCGGAGACCGATCAGGAGAAGGCCTGGTACCAGCAGATCGTCGACCAGACCGTCGACTCGTCCCTGCTGAAGCGGTACGGAACGCTGGACGAGCAGGCCGCGGCCATCGTCTTCCTGGCCTCCGACGAGGCCACTTACATCACCGGGACGGTACTGCCCGTCGCCGGTGGCGACCTCGGCTAGCTGCCCACAGATCTCGACCGCCTCATCGGCGGGGCGCATTGCATCGTCTCGCCGATGGGGCATTTCTTTAGCCGAATTTGACTGTGAGACAGCACACTTACGAGTTCGGCCCGGTTCCCCGTCACACCCACCGAGCGGAGATCACCATGAACCCATCCACCACCCCCGACACCTGGGCGAGTCCGAGACACCGCAGTGCCGTCACGTGGGTCGTCGCGATCGCCACGATCGCGATCATCTTCGACGGCTACGACCTCGTCGTGTACGGCACCATCCTCCCGACGTTGATGAACGATCCCGGCCAGCTCGGCGAGATCTCCGCGCAGCAGGCCGGTGCATTGGGCTCGTACGCTCTCATCGGTGTCATGGTGGGCGCGCTCACCGCCGGCGCCGTGGGCGACTACCTGGGCCGGCGGCGGATGATGCTCGTCAACATCGCGTGGTTCTCCATCGGAATGGGGCTCGCCGCGTTGGCCACCAACGTCACCATGTTCGGCCTGCTGCGATTCTTCACCGGTATCGGGGTCGGTGGCCTCGTCGCCACCGCCGGTGCGATGGTGGCGGAGTTCGCCCCTCCCGGAAAGCGGAACCTGTACAACGCCATCGTCTACAGCGGCGTCCCCGCCGGCGGGGTGCTCGCATCCCTCCTCGCGATCGTCCTGCGCGACACGATCGGCTGGCGCGGCCTCTTCTGGATCGGCGCTCTGCCCATCGTGATCCTGCTGCCGCTGGCGCTCGTGAAACTGCCCGAGTCGCCGAAGTGGCTCGTCGCCCGCGGCCACGAGGACAAGGCCCGCCGCATCTCCGAACGCACGGGCATCCCGATGCCCGGCGCCGACGAGATCGCCGCGGAACGGGCCTCGGCCGAGAAGGTCGGCTTCGCCGCACTCGCGACGCGCCGTTACGTCTGGGGCACTGCACTTCTCGGCATGATGAGCTTCTCCGGCCTGCTGCTCACGTACGGACTCAACACGTGGCTTCCGAAGATCATGGAGGACGCCGGTTTCAACGCGAAAGGTTCGCTGTCGTTCCTGCTCGTCCTCAACGGCGGCGCGATCCTCGGCGGCCTGATCGCCTCCAAGGTCGCCGACGGCATCGGACCGCAACGCGTCGTCGCCACGACGTTCGGTCTCGCCGCACTCGCCCTGATACTCCTGACGCTCGGCTTCCCGCTGCCGGTGCTGCTCGCGTCCGTCGCGGTCGCCGGAGTCGGCACCATCGGCACCCAGGTCCTGATCTACGGCTTCGTCTCCAACTACTACTCGACGTCCGCGCGCGGCGCCGGGGTGGCGTGGTGCGCCGGATTCGGCCGGCTGGGCGGCATCTTCGGCCCACTGATCGGCGGAGCACTGATCAGCGCGGGCATCAGCAGCCAGGTGGCGTTCTACGTCTTCGCGGGCATCGCCGTCCTGGGCGGGATCGTGACGTTCTTCGTTCCGCGTGCACGGGTCACCCGCGCCGAGGTGGCGGGCACCGGCGAAGCCGCCTACTCCACCGTCCAGGTGTCGTGACCGGTCAGCAGGCGCTGCAGCGAGCCGTCGTCGACGGGATCCTTCTCCCGCGCGATCTCGTTCTGCAGACGCACCATGTCGTCGTACGTGTCCCGCACGACACTGCGGAACACACCGGTCACGGTGTGGGTGAGGTCCTGGTCGGAAAGTCTCGACAGGGCGGACGCGTAGTCGGGGTCGTCGGTGTGGGCGTCGTGCACGACGATCTCGTCCCGGTCGACGTCGGCGGTCGCGACCACCTTCAGACCGAAACCCGATCGGACGACGCAGTATTCGCCTGCTCCGCCGAACACGATCGGCTCGCCGTGGGTCAGCGGGATGAGGCGCTGCTCCGAACCGTCCTTGCGTAGGACGTCGAACGAGCCGTCGTTGAAGATCGGGCAGTCCTGGTAGATCTCCACGAACGACGTGCCGCGGTGGGCCGCCGCCTGCCGCAGCACCTCCGTCAGCCCCTTGCGGTCCGAGTCCAGGGCGCGGGCCGCGAACGTGGCCTCGGCTCCCAGCACGAGGGACAGCGTGTTGAACGGGTGGTCCACCGACCCCAGCGGTGTCGACTTGGTGACCTTGCCGACCTCCGAGGTAGGCGAGTACTGCCCCTTGGTCAGCCCGTAGATCCTGTTGTTGAACAGCAGGATCGTCATGTTGACGTTTCTCCGCAGGGCGTGGATGAGATGGTTGCCCCCGATCGACAGCGCGTCGCCGTCACCGGTCACCACCCACACCGACAGGTCGGGGCGCGTCACCGCGAGACCCGTCGCGATGGCGGGCGCACGACCGTGGATCGAGTGCAGGCCGTACGTGTCCAGGTAGTACGGGAACCGGCTCGAGCAACCGATGCCGGAGACGAACATCAGGTTCTCGCGTCGGAGTCCCAACTCCGGCAGGAAACTTCGGATCGTGGCGAGGATGACGTAGTCTCCGCAGCCCGGACACCACCGGACCTCCTGGTCCGACGTGAAGTCCTTGGCCTTCTGCGGTTCGTCGGTCTGGGGCACGTGCGCGGTGGCGCTCAGCCCCAGGTCCGCACCGACACGACTGATCATCCGTGTCACGCCGATTCCTCCTGCCGGGGTCCGGTCGATCGGTAGGTCGCCGACGCGAGCGCGTCGGAGGTCTTCGCGAGCTCGTGCTCACGCAACGTTCCGGCCAGCGCGGAGTCGATCACCTCGTGCAGTTCGTCGCCGAGGAAGGCGAGCCCCCGCACCTTGGTCACCGAGTGCACGTCGACGAGGAACCTCGAACGGAGGATCATCGCGAGCTGGCCCAGATTCATCTCCGGTGCGACGACGGTCCCGTAGCTGCGCAGCACCGCACCGAGATTGGCGGGCAGCGGGTTGATGTTGCGCACGTGCACGCGGGCCACCTTCTTGCCCTCACGGCGAGCACGCCGGCAGGCCTCACCGATGGGTCCGTACGAGCTGCCCCACCCGACGAGCAGCAGGTCGGCCTCACCCGAGGGGTCGTCGACGACCGCGTCGGGAACGGCGATTCCGTCGATCTTGGCCTGGCGCAACCGCACCATGAGGTCGTGGTTGGCGGGATCGTAGGAGATGTCGCCGCTGCCGTCGGATTTCTCGAGTCCGCCGATGCGGTGTTCGAGCCCGGGCGTTCCCGGTATCGCCATGGCACGGGCGAGCGTCTCCCGGTCGCGGGCGTACGGCGCGAATTCGCCGTCCACCGGTGGCGCCGTGTCGCAGCCGGGGTCGATCCGGTCCAGTTCGGACACGTCCGGGATGGCCCACGGTTCGCTGCCGTTCGCGATGGCACCGTCCGACAGCAACAGCACCGGTGTGCGGTATGTGAACGCGATCCGGGCGGCGTCGACGGCGGCGTCGAAGCAGTCCGCGGGTGAGCGCGGCGCGATCACCGCGACCGGCGACTCGCCGTTGCGTCCGTACATCGCCTGCAACAGGTCCGACTGCTCGGTCTTCGTCGGGAGCCCGGTGGACGGGCCACCGCGCTGGACGTCGATGACGAGCAGCGGGACCTCCGTCATCACCGCCAGCCCGATGGCTTCGCTCTTCAGCGCCAGTCCGGGTCCGGACGTGCTCGTCACGCCGAGCGCACCCCCGATCGACGCGCCCAGCGCCGCGCCGATTCCGGCGATCTCGTCCTCGGCCTGGAACGTGGTGACGCCGAGATTCCGGTGCTTGCTCAGCTCGTGCAGGATGTCCGACGCCGGCGTGATCGGATAGGTGCCGAGGAAGACGTCCCGCGACGCCAGCCGTCCCGCGGTCACCACCCCGTAGGCCAGGGCCGTGTTCCCGGTGACCTGGCGGTACGTGGCCGGTGGGAGCGTCGCCGCGGACACCTCGTAGGTGGTCGCGAAACTCTCCGTCGTCTCCCCGTAATTCCACCCGGCCTTGAACGCGAGCAGGTTGCCCTCCGCGATCTGCGGTTTCGCTGCGAACTTGGTCTGCAGGAACCGCTCGATGCTGTGGGTGGGGCGGTTGTACATCCACGACAGCAGTCCGAGCGCGAACATGTTCTTCGCCCGCTCGCCGTCCTTCCGGCTCAGTCCGGCGGGTTCGACCGCGCCGACCGTCAGCGTCGACATCGCCACCGGATGCACCACGTAGTCCTCGAGGGAGTCGTCGTCGAGGGGGCTCGTGGCGTATCCGACCTTCGCGAGATTCCGCTTGGTGAACTCGTCCGTGTTCACGATGATCATGCCGCCGCGCGGCAGATCGGCCAGGTTCGCCTTCAACGCCGCCGGGTTCATGGCGACCAGGACGTCCGGGCGGTCGCCGGCCGTGAGGATGTCGTAGTCCGCGATCTGGATCTGGAACGACGACACACCGGGGAGCGTGCCCTGAGGCGCCCGGATCTCGGCGGGAAAGTTGGGCTGGGTGGCGAGGTCGTTGCCGAACGCCGCCGCCTCGGACGTGAACCGGTCGCCGGTCAACTGCATGCCGTCGCCGGAGTCTCCGGCAAAGCGGATCGCCACTCGCTCCAACTTCGTGGAGTTCGCCTCCGTCGTCATGGATGCACCGAATCCCTCGACTCGTAGTCGTTCTGACCAGCAGCTTCTAACCTCACGGTACAAGCGTTCCCAGTTTTCGCCAGGAACACGCCGAAATCAGGCGTCGCGATACGGTGAGTGGTGTGAGGGATCCAGGGAACATCGAGCTCGTCGGGCGTTCCCGCGAACTCGCCGAACTAGAGTCGATCCTGCGTGAGGCGGGCGAGAACGCGCCCGTCGTCGTGGTCGTCGAAGGCGTGCCGGGCATCGGCAAGACCACCTTGGTGGACCACTTCCTCGCGGCGCATCCCGACCTGCCCGCGTTCTCCGCGGTCTGCGCCCCGTGGGCGTCGGGCCATCCCTTCGGCGTCGCCGAACAGCTCCTCGGGGCGGCCGTGACGTCGGAGGACCCCCTCGACGTCGCCCGCGAACTCGTCGCGGCAGTGGGTCCGCCTGCCGGTGACGTTCCGTTCGTCTTCGTGCTCGACGATGCGCAGTGGGCAGACCTGGCCTCATTGCAGGCGCTGACCTCCGCCGTGCATCTGCTGGACCGACCGGCAATGATCGTCCTCGTCACGAACTCGGAACCTCCTGAGGGTGTTCCCGCGGACGTCCTCGACCTCCTCGACCGGCATCGCCGGCATCGGATCCAGGTCCGTCCGCTCGATGCGTCCGACACCCGCAGACTTGCGAATACCCTTGCGCATCTCGACCTTCCGGCCCCGGTGGCGCACCAGCTCGTTCAGCACACGGCGGGGAATCCGCGGCACCTCACGCAACTTCTGCAGGAAGTCGACCCGAGCGCGTGGAGCCAGTGGCAGCCAGTGCTCCCGGTGCCCCGCGCGTTCGCCGCGAAAGTGCAGTCACAACTGTCCGCGTGCTCAGCGCCTGCCCGGGCACTCGTCGAATCGGCGGCCGTACTCGCCGGGGATCCCCGATTCGCCGACGCCGCCGCGCTCGCGGGCATCGAGCACCCGGTGGAAGCGCTCGACGAAATCCATCGGGCGGGCCTCCTCACCGTCGGTGAGCATCGCGGCGTGACCGTGCTGACCTTCCCGTCGCCGCTGACCCGGGCCGCCGTCTACCGCAGCCTCGGGCCGATCCGGCTACGTGACCTGCACGATCATGCCGCGCAGATCGTCGAGGACGAGGGCAGGCGGCTGGACCATCGCGCCGCGGCCGCGCCGTTCGCCGACCCCGCGCTCGCGGACGAACTGGACACCTATTCTGCGCAGCGGGCGACCGTCGGGGCGTGGTCGGCCGTCGCGGACGCATTGATCAAGTCGAGCCGCCTCACCGTGGACCGCGGCGAACGCGAACAACGCCTCATCCGGGCCGTCGACGCTCTCGTCGGTGCCAGCAACCTTCCCCAGGCTTTGGCGTTCGCGCCGGAGATCGAGAGCTTCCCCGAAAGTCCGTTACGCGACGCCGTACTCGGCTACCTCGCAATCCTCCGGGGACGACCCGCGGAGGCCGATCTGCTGCTCACCCAGTCGTGGACCGCATGCGACCCGGACACCGATCCGGCGACCGCCGCGCTGATCTGCCAGCGCCGCGTCCTGGACTCGCTCGTGCGCTGGCACGGACCGGACCTCGTCGAATGGGCCGGCCGGGCCGTGGCTCTCGTCGATCCGGGGGATCCGTCGGCCGTCGAATCCGCGGCGATCATGGGACTCGGACTCGCTGCCACGGGTCAGATCGTGGAGGCACGGGCCGCCTACGACACGCTGTCCGCGAAGATCGCTCTCGGTGCCCAGTCCCAGCGCTTCGACATGGCCAGGGGGTGGCTCGACCTGGCGCTGGACGATCCCGAATCGGCGCGTCAGGAACTGGAGAGCGCCGTCCCCACGGCCTTCCGGATGGGCTCGACCCGCATCTCGCTGTGGGCGCAGGCCTGGCTGGCGCGAACGCAATTCGCCCTCGGCGACTGGAGCGGCGCCATCACCACGGTCGACCGTGCGGCACACCAACTCGAGGACGCCGCGCTCGACCTCGTCCGGCCCCTGGTGCACTGGACCGGCGCGCAGACACACGCGCTGCGCGGAAACTGGCCCGCTGCGCACGAGCACCTCCGTCTCGCGGCGGCGAGTTCGCACGACTACCCGATGATGTTCATTCCGTCCTCACTGGCACGCGCCCAATGCGCCGAGGTGCAGGCCGACTACGCCGCAGTGATCAGGGCGCTCGAGCCTCTCACCCGCCTGCAGCCCCGCGAGGGCATCGACGAGCCGGGCTTCTGGCAGTGGCCCGACGTCTACGCGAACGCTCTCGTGATGGCCGGTCGCGTCGACGACGCGGACACCTTCCTCACCCCGCACGAGGAACGCGCCGCCGAGCGCGGCCACCGGTCGGCGATGGCTCGTCTCGGTTACGCCCGCGGTCGCGTCGCCGGCGCGCGTGGCGACATCGATGCCGCCCGGGACGTGTTCGAGACGGCGTTGACGCACCTCGACACCCTTCCCCTCCCCTACGACCGCGCCCGCGTGAACTTCGCGTACGGCCAGACCCTGCGCCGGGCAGGTAAGCGACGCGAAGCGGACGCCGTCATGCAGGCCGCCCGGGAGGGATATTTCGCGCTCGGAGCCACCTCCTACGTGCAGCGGTGCGACCGCGAACTCAAGGCCGGCGGCCTCAACCTCAAACGCAGCCGGTTCACGCTCGAGGAACTGACTCCGCAGGAACGGGCCGTGACCGAACTCGTCGCCGGCGGAGCCAGCAACAAGGAGGCGGCGGGCGAGCTGTTCCTGTCCGTCAAGACCGTGCAGTACCACCTGACCCGGGTCTACGCGAAGCTCGGCATCCGCTCGCGCAGCGAACTCGCGGCGCAGTTCCGCGACCAGGAGTGACGTTCGGGGTGGCGGGAACCTACCCCGAGGGTGCCTGTTCCGGGCAGCACCATCCGGCCAGGCTGGATCTCGACCGATGCAGCCGACCCACCGGAGTACCGAGATGGATGACACGATCGACGCAGTGCGAGCCGACCGCGACCTGAAGAACAAACACCGCGCCATGTGGGCTCTCGGCGACTACCCCACCCTGGCCACCGACATCATCGCCGGCCTCGGCCCCGCCCTGGTCCGGGCGAGCCGGGTCAGGCCCGGTGACCGTGTTCTCGACGTCGCGGCAGGCTCCGGCAACGCCGCCATCCCTGCGGCGCTGTCCGGTGCGAGCGTCGTGGCCGGTGACCTCACCCCCGAACTGTTCGACGCCGGCCGCCGCCGGGCCGCCGAACTCGGAGCCGAGGTGGAGTGGCGCGAGGCCGACGCCGAGGCGATGCCGTTCGCCGACAACGAGTTCGACACCGTGATGTCCTGCGTCGGTGTCATGTTCGCCCCGCACCATCAGGCCAGCGCCGACGAACTCGTCCGCGTCTGCCGGCCGGGAGGGACGATCGGTCTACTCAGCTGGACCCCCGAAGGTTTCATCGGCCAGATGTTCGCAACGATGAAACCGTATGCACCCCCGCCCCCTCCGGGCGCGCAGCCCCCGCCGCTGTGGGGTCGCGAGGAACACGTCCGGGCGCTGTTCGGCCACCGCATCACCGACATCGTGGCAACCCGGCACACCGTGCGAATCGATCAATTCCGGTCGCCGGAGGACTTCCGTGACTACTTCAAGACCCGCTACGGTCCAACCATCGCGGTGTACCGGAACATCGCCGACGATCCCGCCCGGGTCGCCGCACTGGATCACGAACTCGCCGATCTCGCACGTCGTTTCGACCACGGCACCGGCAGCACCGTGATGAACTGGGAATACCTCCTACTCACCGCGCGGAAGTGGTAATTGCGGACGGAGGTCGCAACAGCCACCGGGATCAGTCGTGGCCGTTCTTGTTCCAGAACTGGTGGGTAAGCCCACTGGGGGAGGTGACGGTCTCGACTGTGAAGCGGTCTTCGATGCCGGCCAAGCCCTCCCAGAGGGAGACACCGCGCCCGAGGGTGATGGGCACGATCACCAGGTGCATGAAGTCGATCAAGTCGGCCTGCAGAAACTGCCGGACGGTCGAGGGTCCTCCGCCTATACGGACGTCCCGACCGTCGGCAGCTTCCTGGGCCATGCGCAGAACCTCATGGGGTGGCGCGTCCACGAAGTGGAAGCTGGTTCCGTTGGGAAAGTCGATGCTGGGGTATGGGTAGTGGCTCATGACGAACACCGGTGTGTGAAATGGCGGTTCGTCGCCCCACCAGCCCCGCCACCCGTCGTCGGGCCACTCGCCGGTTTGGGGGCCGAACTTGCGACGGCCCATGATCTCCGCGCCGATGCCCTGGCTCCACAGGCTGGTCACGGCGCGGTCCAGGGTGATTGGGGCGTCTACCCGGTCGACCCCGTGGATGACGCGTCCGTCGAACCAATCGAATAGCCGTTCGGCACCGCCGATCGGGGCGTCGAACGTCACGTGCTCGCCGGCGGCGTAGCCGTCGAGGGAGATATTCATATTGTGGATCCGGGTGCGGGGCATGGGCGATTCCTCCAATAACCGGGTGCGGGATACAAATAGACAGACCTGAAGAGATGGCCGAACTCATCGCAGAACGTTGAAAATCGTATTCCCTCGAGCCGTACTCTGAGGCTGCAACCTGACAGCGCCGCGGCCCGCACGCCATCTTCGGGGAATCACCCTTGCCGATGGACAGGTGGTCACCGCCACGGAGACGGGGCCGAGATGGCGGGGTCGATCGGTGGGCCCATAGCGGCGCCGGTGGACATCGAGTCGTCCAAGGTCGCTCGGCTGCTGGCACCTGTCGGTCGTCAACCGCTGACGTGGCGCGCAGGCCCGGGTGACGAGGTGCTGGCCGAGGACCTGCTCGCGTGTCCGCCGCGAGCCGCTGACGGGGCGGGTGGTGCCGGTCGACCTCGGGATGATGGTCGGGGAGGACGCCGCCGTCGACGTGGAGGCCGAGCCCGACCGTTGGCTCCGGTTCGACTGCACCGGCCCGCGGGGACGGCTGGCGGGACATGTCGGCCTTCGCTGAGCGGCACCGGTACCCAGCCTGCGATTCGGGCATTGCCCGGTCGGGACTTCGCTGCTAGAGTCGAACATGTATTCGAATGACCTTGGGGGAGGTTGGTTGTGGGGGCAGTACTTCTCGAGGAATTGCGCACATTCACGGCGCGACTGCAATGCGCCGAGGCGGCAAGTGGAGATCCGGGACTGGGCATAGATCTGCTCGATGCGATCGAGACTTTGAAATCGGTCGGGTGTGCGGTGCAGGCGGTGATCACCGACGACGTCGCGACGAGTATCCGTGCGGACCGCAGGGCTCGAGAGTTGCCACGGGCGGAGTGGGACCGCGGTATCGCGTCGCAGATTGCGTTGGCGCGCCGGGAATCCCCGAACCGCGGCGGTCGACATCTGGGGTTCGCGCAGGCTCTGGTGCACGAGATGCCGCACACCCTGGCCATGTTGCAGACCGGGCGGTTGAACGAATGGCGGGCCACCCTGTTGGTGCGGGAAACAGCGTGCCTGTCGGCTGCCGATCGGGGCATCGTGGACCGCCGGTTGTGCTCGGATCCAGCCATTCTCGACGGAGTCGGTGACCGCGGGCTGATCGCACGGGCGAAGGCGTTGGCGGTGGAACTCGACGCCGCGTCCGTGGTGCGGCCGCATCGCAAGGCAGTGTCCGAGCGTAGGGTCACGACCCGCCCAGCGCCGGATTCGATGGCCTATCTGAGCGTGCTGATGCCCGTGGAGCAGGCCGTGTGTCTGCAGGCGACCCTGGGGCGGGATGCGGACAGTCTGATCGCGACCGGGGACAGTGGTGGTCGCACCCGCAATCAGCTGATGGTGGATCTGTTGTTCGAGCGCGGCACCGGAGCGTCAGTGGCGTCGGGTGTGCCGGTGGCGGTGAATCTGGTGCTCTCGGACGAGGCGTTGCTGGCCGGCGGGCACGAGGCCGCGCAGCTCCACGGGTTCGGGCCGGTGCCGGCTGGGATTGCCCGGCAGCTGGTGGCCGACGCCGTCGATCGTGACACCGAGACGTCGCTACGGCGGGTGTATTCGTGCCCGCGGTCGGGGGCGCTGACGGCGATGGAGTCGCAGTCGCGCACGTTCCCGAAGAGCCTGCGGAAGCTGATCGACCTGCGGGATCGGACGTGTCGTACGCCGTGGTGCGATGCGCCGATCCGGCATCACGATCACATCCGCTCCCGCCGACAGCACGGGGCGACCACCGCGCGAAACGGGTCCGGGCTGTGCGAGGCCTGCAACTACGCGAAGGAAGCACCAGGCTGGACGGCCCGACCGGTGCACAACCCCGGCCGCACCCATCTCATCGACCTCGGCACCCCGACCGGGCACCACTACCGGTCGGCGGCCCCGCCGCTCCCGTCCGCGGCACGACAGTCGGAGGTCGAAGCCGTGCTGATCGCACACCTCCGAGCGTCATGACAGCGCGATCAAGCCTGGACGACGCCGACCACCGGGGCGTAATCACACGGCGGCAATGCTCGGCTGGTGTTGTCGAGGATGCTCCCGAAGACGACGAACACGATTGTGCCCCTGCCTGTCTCGAGGGTGTTGGACAGCGTGACGATGTAATCGGCCGGTCGCTCCTGATACAGCGGCGCTCGCCCCGACTGCATGGTGGTGAGGTTCAGCCAGGCGACCTCGACGAGGTCGGCCTGCAGCGGCGACGACATTGCCGTGTTCATCCCGCTGAAGAAGACGTTGACCTTCCCCGGCGGAATGACAGGGACAGGCAGGTTCTCGTCGACGGCGGGGCCGGCTATCGCTCGCGCGATACCGACCGAATCGTTTTGCTCTCCGAAACCGGCAGGGAGGCAGTCCGCAGCGGTGGTGTCGTACAGGAACGGCTGAGCTGTGCCCTCGACGAGATGAACCGATCGGGGGAAGTAGTTGTATCGCGGTGTACCGGCGGCGATGCGCTCGATGGTGGTCGTGATCGACTGCGCGGTGCGGGTGCTGATCGGCATGGCGGCCGACTGGAGGGCGGCTCGCACTGCCGCCATGTCGCCGAGCGGCGTCGGAGGCGCAGCGTGCGCTTCACCGACTGCCATGGAGGCGAGCACACCGACACACGCTGCAAGTCCCGCAATTCGTCCACGCATGAATGGATGCTAGCGGCCGCAGGGACTTGCCGAATCAGCTTCGTGAACGCCCGGCAAGTGCCAGGCTGGATGTCATGGACAGCATCAACACGATGGGTGATCGGTAATGGCCCGCCCGGTACGCGTCGTCGTGCTCGGCGCCGGGTCGTGGGGAACGACGGTGGCAGGTCTCGCCGCCCACAACACACCGACCCTGCTGTGGGCGCGAAACTCGGACACGGCCGACGAGATCAACAACGAGCACCGCAACTCTCGGTATCTCGGCGACCGCCCACTCCCCGACTCCATGCGCTCCACAGCCGACCTGGTGGAGGCGGCGCAGGAAGCCGACGTTCTCGTGGTCGGGGTGCCGTCGCACGCGGTCCGCAGCACTCTTGCTCAGATCGCCAACGAGGTGCGGGCGTGGGTGCCGGTGTTGTCGCTGGCGAAGGGGCTGGAGCCGGGAACGCGGCTACGACCCACCGAGGTGATCGCCGAGTGCCTGCCCGGGCATCCGGTCGGGCTTCTGGCGGGCCCGAACATTGCGCGGGAGATCGTCGACGGGCTCGCCGCGGCGTCGGTCGTCGCCACTCAGGACGTCCGGGTGGCCACGGCGTTGCAGCCGTTGTTCGCGTCCGCCGTGTTCCGTGTGTACCGGAACACCGATGTGCTGGGCTGCGAACTCGGCGGTGTGCTGAAGAACATCGTGGCCATCGCTTCGGGCATGGCCGACGGACTGGACGTCGGCGACAACACGCGCGCGATGGTCCTGGCGCGCGGGTTGGCCGAGATGACCCGGCTGGGTGAGGCGATGGGCGCGAACCCGCGGACGTTCGCGGGACTCACCGGGGTCGGAGATCTGATCGCCACCTGTATGAGCCCGAGTTCGCGCAACCGGCGGGTGGGCGAGTTCATTGCCCGCGGCATGACGGTCGACGAGGCCGTCGCCAAGCTGGGTCAGGTGGCCGAGGGTGTGAAGACCGCCCCCACCGTGATGGAACTGGCCCGCGACTTCAACGTGGACATGCCCATCGCCGCCGAGGTCGAGGCAGTGGTCGCGGGACGGCAGACGCCGGAGGGCGCCTACCGCGGCCTGCGGAAAGTCGCTGCCGGCGGAGAGGATGAGGTGGCGTGACCGCACAACTGCAACCGGCAGTAGCACTATCTAGACGTTTCTAAGCAATCTCCTAGAAAACTGGGGCAGACTCCTGAATGGAGGCACCCCAGCAAGCAGCGTCGTGCGGGGACGTGTGCGTGAGAGAAGTCAGCGATGAGTTCACCGACCTCGGTTGGTCCCGGAGACTCGTCGGCGCGCGCGTTCCCCCTGTCACCCGCGCAAACGGGGATGTGGCTCGCGCAGCACGTCGACCCCACGGTTCCGGTGTCGGTCGCCCAGTACGTCGACATCCACGGCGATCTCGACCGGAGCGTCCTGACTTCTGCGTGTGTCCGAGCGGCCGCCGAGTTCGAGTCGTTCTTCCTGCAGATCTCCGAGGTCGACGGGCAACCGCTGCAATGGGTGGAACCGAGCCTGGACGCTCCCGTCGGCTACCTCGACTTCCGGGACACGCCGGACCCCGAGGCGGCGGCGCACGCGTGGATGCGCACCGAGACCGCCGATCCGATCGACGTCCAGCGTGACCGCCTGACCGTCTCGTTCCTTCTCCACGTCGGACACGACCACTACTTCTGGTATTCGCGCGCCCACCACATCGCGATGGACGGTTTCGGGTCCGTCACGATGCTCTACCGGATCGCCGCGCTCTACACCGCCGCGGTGCACGGACTGCCACCACCCGCGAGCAAGCCCGTCGGTCTTCGGCGCATCCACGAACTCGAGACCGACTACCGCAACTCCGCCCGCCGGGAGTCCGACCGGGAGTACTGGACCGAGACGATGCGCGGTGTCACCCGCGCGAGCACCCTCGCGCGCGGCTCCGCGCCTGCGACCGCCGGTTCCCGGGACGTCGGCGGAACGTTGACCACCGAGGTCGTCGACCAGCTCGAGAAGTGCGCGGCAGCGCACGGAGTCAATCCTGCGACGCTTACCGTCTGCGCGGTCGCGGGCTATCTGGCGCGAATGACCGGCGAGGACGACGTCACGCTCAGTCTCCCGGTGTCGGCCCGCACGACGGCGGCGCTGCGCCGGTCCGGCGGCATGGTGTCCAACGTGGTGCCGCTGCGCATCACGTCCGCGGGGACGGCGACCATCGGCGATCTGGTGTCCCACACGCGCCTCGTGATGTCGGGTGCCCTGCGGCATCAGCGGTACCGGCACGAGGACATCCGCGCAGACCGGGGAAGCGCCCTGTCCGGGCCGCGACTGTTCGGCCCCGCCGTCAACATCATGCTGTTCCCCGAGGAGTTGGAACTCGGTTCGCTGCGGAGCCAACTGCATGTGCTGTCGTCGGGTCCGATCGAAGACCTCCTGGTGAACCTGTACCGGTACGGTCCCCGCGGACGTGTGCACCTCGATTTCAAGGCGAACCCGCGACTGTATTCGCAGGATGAGCTCGAGGGGCACCACACGAGATTCCTGCGGTACTTCCGGCACTTCCTCGACGCCGATGCCGCCCACCCGATCGGGGAACTCCCGGTCCTCACGGAGAACGAAACCGCGGCGTTGGTCCCCTTCCCCGGACCGCCCGACAGCGTCCCGGTCACGCTCGCCGACGTGTTCCGCGCGGCCGCACAGCATCCGGACGCGACCGCCGTCGTCGGCGCCGGCCGCACGATCAGCTACCGCGAACTCGACGGGCGATCGGATCGGATCGCTGCGACGCTGGCACGGTCCGGCGTCGGGTCCGGCGACATCGTCGCGGTGGCTCTGCCCCGGTCCTCCGACTACGTTTGCGCGGTCTGGGCCGTCGCCAAAACGGGGGCCGCCTTCCTTCCGGTGGATCCGAACTACCCGGTCCCCCGTGTTCGGCACATGCTCGACGACTCCCACGCGGCAGTCGGGTTGACCTCCGCGGAGTACGCAACCACATTGCCGGGCAGCATCGAGTGGCTACTGCTCGACGAGGCAGGCAACTCGAACGGCCACGATTTCCCCACGCCGGCAATACGACTCGACGACGCCGCCTACCTCGTCTACACGTCCGGATCGACCGGCGTCCCCAAGGGAGTCGTGGTCACGCACCGCGGGCTCGCCAATCTGGCCTCCGCGCAGCGCACCCGACTCGACCTCGACAGTGCGGCGAGGGTTCTGCATGTCGCGTCGCCGAGCTTCGACGCCTCCGTCTTCGAGATGCTGATGGCGTTCGGCTCCGGCGCTGCTCTCGTCATCGCCCCGCCCGCGGTGTTCGGTGGATCCCTATTGGCGCAGCTGATGACCACCGAACACGTCACCCACGCGGTGATCACCCCGTCGGTCCTGGCGTCGATGGAACCCGGCGAGGTCGGAGGTCTGCTGCTGCGCACACTCGTCGTCGCCGGTGAGACGTGCCCACCGGAACTGTTGTCTCGGTGGGCGTCCCGATGCCGGATGATCGACGCGTACGGTCCGGCCGAGACCACCGTCATGGCGACCGTCAGCGAGCCTCTCGCCGAGTCCGGACCGGTCACCATCGGCCGGCCGATCCACGGAACGAGGGCCGTGGTCCTCGACCACCGGCTCCGTCCGGTCCCCGTCGGTGTGGTCGGCGAACTGTACGTCGCGGGGACCGCCCTGGCCCGCGGGTACCACCGCAACGCCCGGCAGACGTCGGAACGGTTCGTCGCCGACCCGTACGGACCACCGGGCACCCGCGTGTACCGCACCGGCGACACGGTCCGCTGGACCCGCGACCACCAACTCGAATATTTCGGACGCAGCGACGAACAGGTGAACATCCGGGGCCTGCGCGTCGAGCCGGGCGAGATCGACGCCACCCTCCTCCGGCATCCGGCGGTGCGATTCGCCGTCACCGTGATTCGCTCGCAGGCGGCCGGCGATCAGCTCGTGTCGTATGTGGTGGGCGCCGACACCGCGACCGAGCAGGAGCTGCTGTCGTTCCTCACCGCCGCACTGCCCCCGCATCTCGTGCCGGCCGCCGTCGTCGTGCTCTCCCACATTCCGCTGACCCCGTCTGGCAAGCTGGACCGCTTTGCTCTCCCCGAGCACGGCCTCCGGTCACGTTCCCGGACCGCCCCCGGCAGTGAGCGCGAACGCACACTCCACACCCTCTACGCCGACATCCTCGGGACGTCCGATTTCGGTGTGGACGAGTCGTTCTTCGCGCTCGGCGGCGACAGCATCATGGCGATCCTTTTGGCCTCCCGGGCACGGAGTGCGGGAATCTCGTTCACGCCGCGTGACGTGTTCGAGCAGCGAACGATCGCCCGCCTCGGCCAAGTCGCCGGAAACGACGTCGGCAGACCCGCCCTCGAGGAACTCCCCGGCGGCGGGGTCGGCGACATGCCGCTCACCCCGGCCGCCCGATTCCTGTTCGACCGGGCCGGCGTCGTCGACCGGTACGCACAGGCCGTGGTGGTGGAACTGCCACGGGGCATGGACGCGGAGAGGTTGCACACGGTGATCGGTGCCGTCATCGATCGGCACGACGCACTGCGGGCGCACCTCGTGCGTGGTTCGGACGGGACGGCGTTTCTCACCGTAAGCCCGGCAGGCGCACCGCTGCCGGAGGACACGATCCTGCGGGTTCCGCTGCCCGCCGACGCCGACCCGGCGCCGCGAACGAGGGACGAACACGAAGCCGCGATCCGCCGGTTGAATCCTACTGCGGGCGTGATGATGCAATGCGTGTGGCTCGACCCCGGACCAGGCGACACCACCCGCCGCGGGCGGCTCCTCCTCGTCGCCCATCACCTGGTGATCGACGGGGTCTCGTGGCGAATCCTGATCGGTGATCTCGCCGCAGCGTGGGCGCAGGTAACGGCGGGGGTACCGCCCACTCTCGCACCGATCGGCACCTCCCTGCGCCGGTGGTCGCACGGCCTGATCGAGGAGGCGCAGCGGCCGGGCCGGTTGTCCGAGCTGTCGTTCTGGCGCACCGTGACTGCCGGCGAGGATCCGCCGCTCGGCACCCGCCCACTCGACGCGCGGCGTGACGTGAATTCCACCGTGGATCGGGTCCACACGGAAGTGTCTGCAGCCGTCACGCACTCGTTGCTGACCGACCTCACGGCCGCATTCCGGTGCGAGGTCAACGACGCACTGCTCACCGCGCTCTACCTCGCCCTCGCGCAGTGGCAGCGCCGGCGGGGACGACCGGCCTCCGCGCCGGTGATCCGGCTCGAGGGGCACGGCCGCGAGGAAGCGGTGCTCCACGGCGCCGATCTCTCCCGCACAGTCGGGTGGTTCACCAGCATCTTCCCGATCCGCCTCGACCTCGGGGACGTCGATCTGGACGAGGCGTTCGCGGGCGGGCGCTCCGCGAGCACTGCGATCAAGTCCGTCAAGGAACAATTGCGTGCGGTGCCCGACAAGGGCATCGGCTACGGGCTGCTGCGGCTTCCGGGAGACGGCATCGGCCAGGTCGCCTTCAACTACCTCGGTCGTCTCGATACCGCGGATACCGAACGCGAGTGGCGCCCGGTGCGGGACGGCACCGCCGTGTTCTCGTCGGCGGAACCGTCGATGCCGGTCACCGCGCTGATCGACATCACCGCGTTCACCACCCACGGCGTCCTCGACGCCACCTTCGCATACCCGACAGGCGCGATCGCGTCCGAGGATGTGCAGGCGCTGGCCGATTTGTGGGAGCAGGCGTTGACAGCCCTCGCCGCGGTGGCGCGTTCTCCGCACGCCGGTGGGCTCACCCCGTCCGATCTGCCGCTCGTCGCCGTGGACCCGAACGACATCGTCGAGTGGGAGCGGGACCGGCCGGGTCTGCTCGACGTGTGGCCGCTGACGCCGTTGCAGTCGGGCCTGCTGTTCCACGCGGCTCTCGCGGGCGCGGACGCCGACCCGTATGCGATGCAGGTGGTCCTGACCCTGTCCGGACACCTCGATCAGGATCGACTCCGGCGCGCATGCATCGCCGTCCTCGCGGGGCACGCGAACCTGCGCACCGCGTTCGTGCGCGACAGTCGCGGTGTCCCGGTGCAACTCGTGCTCGACGACGTGCCGTTGCGGTGGCGGCAGGTCGAGCTCACGGACGGCGACACGGGCGAGGTTGCCGAGGAGATCCTGCAGGGCGACCGCACCGCCCGCTTCGACATGTCCGCCCCGCCGCTGATTCGGTTCACCCTGCTGTCGCGAGGGCCGAACCGCGCCGAACTGGCGATCACCGCTCACCACATCGTGCTGGACGGCTGGTCGATGCCGTTGCTGGTGCGCGAGATCTTCACCGCCTACCAACGCGGCGACGTCCGCACCGAGCAGCCGGATTCGAGCCCGTACCGCGACTTCCTGGAATGGCTGGCGGAGCGGGACACCGAGGCCTCGGCGCGGGCGTGGGCCGTGGCTCTCGACGGCATCACCGAGCCCGCCGCGCCGGCCGAACCCACCCCCACCACGTCGGAGACGGTGCTGGAGCTGAGCGAGGAGGACACCCGAAAGCTGACGGCCCGCGCGACCGAGCTCGGCGTCACGCTGAGCACGATCGTGCAGGCGGCCTGGGGAATTGTCCTCGGGCAGGCGACCGCCCGGGACGACGTCGTGATCGGCGCTACCGTGTCCGGCAGGCCCGCGGACGTCGCCGGGGTGGAGAGTGCGGTGGGATTGTTCGTCAACACCGTGCCCGTGCGGATCCCGCTGGATCCCGGCATCGACACCGCCACACTGCTCGGCCGCCTGCACGCCGATCACATCCGTCTCCTGGAACATCACCATCTGGGCCTCGCAGACATCCAGCGGGCAGTCGGCGTGGCGCCTCTGTTCGACACGCTGGTCGCGTTCGAGTCGTACCCCGTGGACCGCAGCGCGCTGCCGGAACCCGTCGACGGACTCACCCTGGACGGGGTCCGCGCACACGATGCCTCGCACTACGCCGTGACGCTGGCGGCGACGGTGTCCCGGACCCTGCGGCTGACAGTGAAGTGCCGGTCACGCCGGTACGACGGGGCGGCCCTGCTCGCGCGGGCAGGCCGCGTCCTCGAGTGCATCGGCAGGGATCCGCACGTCGTCCTCGGCAGGCTCGATCTCCTCGGCGAGCAGGAGCGCGAGCGGGTTCTGCGCACCTGGAACGCGACGGACGCCCCGGTGCCCTCGCAGACCCTGGTAGACGTGTTCGACGCACAGGTCGAGCGCTCCCCCGGCGCCGTGGCGGTGGTCTTCGGCCCGGATCGACTGACGTACGCGGAGTTCGACGCACGGGCGAACCGGCTCGCCCGGTATCTCGTAGCGAAGGGAGTCGGACCGGAAGCCGTCGTCGGTGTCGCGGCTCCCCGCTCGATCGAGCTTCTCGTCGCGCTGCACGCGGTGCTGAAGGCCGGCGGCGCCTACGTGCCCGTCGACCCCGAGCAGCCGCCCGAACGCACCGCACTCGTCATCGACTCGGCCGCACCAACACTGGTCCTCACGTCCGGTTGCCGGAATCGCACGGTCCCCGACGGAGTCGCCGTCGTGGATCTCGACGTGCTCGACGTCACTGGATACAACCCCCGACCGATCACGGATTCCGAACGACGCGCAGCACTGCATCCGGCGAACGCCGCATACGTCGTCTACACGTCCGGTTCCACCGGCCGGCCCAAGGGCGTGACGGTGACCCACGAGATGATGGTGAACCAGTTCCGCTGGGCGCAGACACTGACGCCGCTCGACGGTTCCGATGCGGTACTGCACAAGACCCCGCTCACCTTCGACATTTCCGCGTGGGAGCTGCTATGGCCCTTGCACACCGGTGCGCGGGTGGTGATCGCCGCACCCGACGGACACCGCGACCCCCGCTACCTCGCGCGCATCATCGAGCAGGAGTCGATCACCACTCTCCACGTCGTACCGTCGATGCTCGATGCCTTCCTGGAGCAGTGCGGGCCGCGGGCGCCCTCGACGCTGCGCCGCGTGTACTCGGCCGGAGAGCCCCTGTCCGCGGCGACGGCATCACGATTCAGGGAACGCGGCGCCGCCGCGCTGTACAACTGGTACGGCCCGTGCGAGGCGGCGGCGGCGACCTCGGAGTCGGTCGACGGCAACGAGTTCGGCACCGCGGTCGCCATAGGCCGACCCATTCACAACATACGTACGTATGTACTCGACAGCCGGCTCCGGCCGGTGCCGGTCGGGACGAGGGGCGAGTTGTACCTTGCCGGTGGGTACTTGGCGCGGGGGTATGCCGGACGCCCCGATCTGACCGCCGAACGCTTCGTCGCCGATCCCGTCGGCGGAACGGGCGGCCGGATGTACCGCACCGGCGACGTGGTGCGGTGGAACGAGTCGGGCCGGCTCGAGTATCTCGGCCGCAGCGACTTCCAGATCAAACTCCGCGGCCAACGCATCGAACCCGGCGAGATCGAGTCCGCACTCACGTCCGACCCGGCGGTGACACACGCGGCGGTCACGGTGCACCGCGACCCGGAAGCGGGAGACCGGCTGATCGCCTACGTCGTGCCCGCGGACGGTGTGCCGCCGGACGAAGGCCGGATCGTCGACCGTCTCACCGGTCTGCTCCCGGCCTACATGATTCCCTCCGCCGTCGTCCCGCTCCCGGCGCTGCCCCTCACCACCAGTGGGAAGCTGGATCGCGCCGCCCTACCGGAACCGGCGCCCGCGCAGTCTGCCTCCGATCCGCCCGCCACCCCCACCGAGGACGTGGTCGCGTTCGTGTTCGCGGAGGTCACCGGCACCGGCCGGGTGGGCCGGAACGACAACTTCTTTGCGGCGGGCGGAAACTCGCTGACCGCGGCGCAGGCCGTCGCCCGCGTCGGAGCGGCGCTGGGAACCTCCGTCGGCATCCGCGAACTGTTCGACCACCCGACGGTCGCGGAACTGTCGGAGTATCTCGCGAAACGAACGCACGCGGTCGAGCGGACGCCCCTGGTCCGCCGCGCCCCGACCGCCCACGTTCCGCTGTCCCTCGCGCAGCAGCGTGTGTGGTTCCTGAACCGGCTCGACGGACGCTCGGCCACCGACAGCATTCCCGTCGTGCTCCGCCTCACCGGCACGCTCGACGAATCGGCTCTGTGTGCGGCGGTGGGTGACGTGATCGAACGACACGAACCCCTGCGCACCGTGTATCCCGAACACGACGGGATCCCCTGCCAGCACGTTCTCCCCGCCTCCGCCGTGCCGGCGTGCACGGTCCGGAGGACGACGGACCCGATCGCCCGGGTCCGCGACCTGCTGTCGGCGGGGTTCGACCTCACCGCCGAACCCCCGGTTCGCACCGAGCTTCTCGCGGTGAACGCCGACGAGTGGGTGCTGACTCTCGTCGTCCATCACATCAGTGCGGACGGGTTCTCGCTGGGACCACTCGCCCGGGATGTGATGGCGGCGTATCGCGCCCGGGCGGAGGGCGACTCCCCGGGCTGGACGCCACTGCCCGTCCGCTACGCCGACTACGCCACCTGGCAGCGTGAACTGCAGGACGGGCAGCGGGGCCTGGCGTATTGGACGCAGACACTGTCCGGACTGCCCGAGTTACTCCCCCTGCCGTTCGACCGTGCCCGCCCGCCCGTCGCGACGCACCGCGGCGCGAACGCCGAGTTCACCATCGACGCCGAGATTCATCTGCGGATTCGTGCTCTCGCGCGGACGCACGACGCCACTCCGTTCATGGTGGTGCACGCGGCGCTGGCCGTCCTCGCGGCCAGGCTCGGCGACACGTCGGACATCGTCGTCGGCGCGCCGATCGCGGGACGCGGGCCCCGCGCACTCGACGACCTCGTCGGAATGTTCGTCAACACACTGGTGCTACGGACAGATGTCCCGCTGCACACCACGTTCGCCGACACACTCACCCACGTGCGGAACGTCGATCTCGCCGCGTACGCCCACGCGGACGTCTCGTTCGAGGAGGTCGTGGAGGCGGTCGCACCCGCTCGGTCCCGCAGTCGCAATCCGCTGTTCCAGCTTGCGCTCGCCTATCACAACACGGCGCCGGTCGTGATCGACCTGCCGGAGGTGTCCGCCGAGATCGTCGAGATCGCTACGCACACCGCGAAATTCGACCTCCAGCTCACCGTCACCGAATCGGTCGACGACGCAGGCGGCCCGGGACCACTGTCGTGCGTCTTCACGTACGCCACCGATCTGTTCGACGACGCCACGGTCGCGGGATTCGCGGACCGGTTCCGGCGCGTTCTGCGGGCGGCGCTCGCACACCCGTCCATCGTGGTCGGCGACATCGACATGCGGGACCCTGCGGAGCAGCAGGCGCGGCACGACGGACCGCCGTCGTTGCCGCAACGCACACTGCCCGACCTGATGTCCGCCGCCGTCCGGCAGAATCCGGGAGGGTCGGCGCTGACGGCGGACGGCCGGTCGATGACGTATCGCGAACTCGACGCCGAGTCGAATCGGCTCGCCCGCGCCCTGATGCGGCGCGGGGTGGGCCCCGAGGCACTCGTGGCGCTCGGTCTGCCGCGGTCCGTCCTGTCCGTCGTCTCCGTGTGGGCCGTCGCGAAGACGGGTGCCGCGTTCGTGCCCGTCGACCCGCACTACCCCGCCGCGCGGGTCCGGTATCTGATGGACGACTCCGGCGCCGCCCTCGGGCTGACCACCGTTGCGGACCGCGAGGCCCTGCCGCACGGTACGAACTGGTTGGTGCTCGACGACCCGGGCTTCCGAACCGAATGTCGCGGTTGGTCTTCGGACCCGGTCACCGACGCCGACCGTGCTCGGCCGCTGGATGCGCGCCATCCGGCGTACGTGGTCTACACGTCCGGTTCGACGGGGAACCCCAAGGGAGTGGTGATCACCCACACCGGTCTCGCCGACTTCACCGCGGAACAGCGGGATCGGTATTCGGTGACGGCGTCGTCGCGCACGCTGCACGCTTCGTCTCCCAGCTTCGACGGCGCGGTGCTGGAGATACTGCTCGCGCTCGGTGCGGGCGCCTGCATGGTGCTCGCACCACCGATGGTCCAGGGCGAGAACCAACTCACGGACCTGCTGGCCCGCGAGCGGGTCAGCCACGTGTTCACCACACCGACGGTTCTGGCGACGGTCGACCCGCGCGGCCTGCACGACCTGCGGGTCGTCGTGGTGGGCGGCGAACCCTGCCCACCTGAACTCGCGGCGGTGTGGGCCGAGCAGGCGCAGATGTTCAACGGATACGGTCCGACCGAGACGACGGTCATGACGAGTATCAGTGATCCCTTGGCGGCCGGCGGGCCGGTCACCATCGGCCGCCCGGTCCGCGGCGCCGCCGTACTCCTGCTGGATTCGCGGCTGCACCCGGTTCCGACGGGAGTGGCCGGCGAACTCTACATCTGCGGGCCGGGTGTCGCCCGCGGCTACCATCGCAGGCCCGCGCTGACCGCCGCACGCTTCGTCGCCTCCCCGTTCGGCACAGCCGGGGAGCGGATGTACCGGACGGGCGATGTGGGTCGTCGGCGTCGCGACGGGTCGATCGAGTATCTGTACCGCAACGACTCGCAGATCGAACTACGCGGCGTCCGAATCGAACTCGGCGAGATCGACGCCACCCTCCTCACCCATCAGGCCGTGAGATTCGCGGCGACGGATGTGCGTGAACTCCGGGACGGCGTCGAGGTTCTCGTGTCGTACGTGCTGCCGGCTCGGAACGAGACGGTCGATCCGGATCAGCTGATCCGCTACGCGGCGACGCGCCTGCCGACCCCGCTGGTGCCCGCGATCGTGGTCGTGGTGGACGCCGTCCCGCTCACCGTCAACGGGAAACTGGACCGCTCGGCGCTGCCCGACCCCGTTCCCGCGGCAACCGAGTTCGAGGCCCCGCACACGCCCGCCGAACGGGTGGTGGCGACAGCGTTCGCCGAGGTGCTCGGACTCGACCTCGTGGGGCGGGACGAAAACTTCTTCGCCCTGGGCGGCAGTTCCCTGTCCGCCACGCGCGTTGCGTCCCGGATCGGTGCCGCACTGGAGACGACGGTGCCGGTACGTGCAGTGTTCGACTCGCCGACCGTCTCCGCGCTCGCTGTGGCCGTCAACGAGCAGACCGGCGGCGCGACGCGCGTCGCCCTGACCGTGCGTCCGCGCCCGGCCCGCGTGCCGCTGTCGCCGGCGCAGCAACGATTGTGGTTCCTCGCCCGCCTCGCCCCCGGCTCCCCCGAATACAACATCCCGATGGCGTTGCGGCTCACCGGAACACTCGACGTCGCCGCCCTCACCGCGGCCGTCGCGGACGTGATGGGCCGTCACGAACCGCTGCGCACCCTCTACCCCGACAGTGACGGTGTCGCGTACCAGCAGGTGGTCCCGGTGTCGCGGGCCGCTCCCACTCTCAGTCCGACACCCGTGTCCCGCGGTGACGTCGCCGCGCGGGTTGCGACGTTCGCGTCGAAGGGTTTCGCCCTGGGCGCCGAACCGCCGATCCGTGCCCGGCTGTTCGCCCTCGCCCCCGACGAGTGGGTGCTCGCCGTCATGGTCCATCACATCAGCGCGGACGGGTTCTCGGTGCCGCTGCTCGTCCGCGACGTGATGACCGCCTACGAGGCGCGGGTTTCGGGCGAGGCGCCGCGGTGGGCCGAACTTCCCGTCCAGTACACGGACTACACCCTGTGGCAGCACGAACTACTGGGCGACCGCGACGATCCACAATCCGTTGCCGCGCAGCAACTGTCGTACTGGAAGGACACGTTGTCGGGTGCGCCGGAACAGCTGTCCCTCCCCGCCGACCGGCCACATCCCGCGATCGCGTCGCACCGCGGCGGCACAGTCGAGTTCGCGCTCGACGACGTGCTCTACCGTGCGGTCGAGCACACCGCTTCAGCCCTAGCCGTCACCCCGTTCATGGTCGTGCACGCGGTATTCGCGGTGCTCCTCGCGAGGCTCGGCGGATCCACCGACATCGTGATCGGCACCCCCGTCGCGGGACGCGGGGACCAGGCCCTCGACGACCTGGTGGGCATGTTCGTCAACAACCTGGTCCTGCGCACCGAGGTGATCCCCGCGGAAAGCTTCGCGGAACTGCTCGGCCGCGTGCGGGAGGACGACCTGGACGCGTTCGCGCACTCCACCGTTCCGTTCGAGACCGTGGTCGAGGTCCTCGATCCCGCCCGGTCACGCGCACGCAATCCGCTGTTCCAGGTGGCCCTGGCGTTCCAGAACCTCGACCACACCGCGCTCACCCTCCCCGGACTGCGGGTGTCGGCGATGACTCCCCCTACCCGGTCGGCCCGATTCGACCTGCAACTCACCGTGACCGCCGATCCGGACCCGTCGACGGAACGCACCCGGCGTGCGGCGGTGTTCACGTACGCCACCGATCTGTTCGACCACCACACCGTCGCGAACATCGGCGAACGCTTCATCCGGACGTTGAGCGAGGCCGTCGCACAACCGGATACGGCCGTCGGCGACCTCGCCCTTCTCGATCCGGACCCGGATGTCCCCACCGCTGTGCCGTCCTCCGGGGAGACCCTCGTCGATCTGTTCGCGCGGCAGGTCGCCAGTTCGCCGGACGCGATCGCCGTCGTCTCCGGAGATCGTGCGCTCACCTACCGTGAACTCGACGAGCACGTGAATCGACTGGCCCGCCACCTGATCGGCGCCGGCGTCGGCCCGGAGTCCATGGTGGGACTGGCGATTCGCCGCTCGGTCGACCTCCTCGTCGGAATGTATGCCGTATCGAAAACAGGAGGGGCGTACGTGCCGATCGACCCCGATCAGCCCGCACAGCGCAATGCCCAGATCATCCGGTCCTCGGACACACGCGTCGTCCTCACCACCGAGCGCGACCGGTTCGACCTCTCCGACGTGCTGCCCACGGAGACACAACTGGTCGTCGTCGACCGACTGGACCTCTCCGGTATCGATCCGTCGCCGATCTCCGATCTGGACCGGATCGCGCCCCTGCGAGCGCAGAACCCCGCGTACGTGATCCACACGTCGGGATCGACGGGTACCCCCAAGGGTGTCGTCGTGACCCATGCGGCCGTCGTGAGCTTCCTGAGTTGGCGTCAGGACACCGATCCGCTCGGCGCGGACGACACGGTGATGCTCAAGTTGCAGTACACGTTCGACGCCTCGGTCCGCGAATTCTGGTGGCCGCTGATCGCCGGTGCGCGGCTGGTGATCGCTCGACCGGACGGCCACCGCGACCCGCGGCATCTCGCCGAGCTGGTCGGACGGCACCGGGTGACCGCAGCATACTTCCTTCCCCTCATGCTGGCCGAGATCCTGGCGATCCCCGACGCGGACCTGACGTCACTGCGGCAGGTGTCGTGTGGTGGCGAGGTCCTGCCGCCCGGCACGGCACACAGTTTCCACGCGCGGTGCCCGGACGCGACGCTGTACAACGAGTACGGCCCGACCGAGACGGCGGTCGCCGTGACCCGCACGGTCGTCGGCAACGTGGACGCGACCGTTCCGATCGGTGTGCCGCAGAACGGCGTCGGCGTGCTCGTGCTGGATTCGCGGCTGCATCCGGTGCCCGTCGGCGTTCCGGGCGAGCTCTACCTGGCGGGTGCCCAGTTGGCGCGCGGCTATCTCGGACAACCGGGGGTGACGGCCTCCCGATTCCCGGCCAATCCGTGGGGACCGCCCGGTCAACGGATGTACCGGACCGGCGACGTGGTGAGTCGTCGCCGAGACGGCACGATCGACTACCTCGGCCGGCGCGATCTCCAGGTGAAAATCCGCGGTCAGCGCGTCGAACTGGAGGAGATCGAGACGGCACTGCGACGCGATGCCGCCGTCGCGCAGTCCGCGGCGGCCGTGTACGAATCAGCCGGCACCGGCGTCCGGCTGGTCGGCTACGTCGTGCCGCGGCCGGACATGGTGGTGGATACCCGCGCCGTGTCGGCGGAACTGGCGCAGCGACTGCCCCGGTACATGGTGCCCAACCAGATCGTGGTGCTGGGGGCGCTACCGTCCACACCCCACGACAAGCTGGATCGACGGGCGCTTCCGGATCCGGGTGTGCCACGGGCGCAGCGGTTCCGCCCCCCGACGACCCGCACCGAGAAACTGGTCACCGCGGTGTTCGCGGACATTCTCGGCACAGGTCTGGTGGGGCTGGACGACAATTTCTTCGAACTGGGCGGCAACTCACTGTCCGCGACCAGGGCTGCGTCACGACTGCACGCCACGACTCGGGTCGAGGTCCGGCTCGAATGGTTCTTCGCCGACGCGACCGCGGAGAGCATCGCCGCGCGAATCTCGTCGAGTTTCGCCGCGGCCTCCGACACCTCCACCGGGCTCGAGGTGCTGCTGCCGCTGCATCCTGACGGCGGACGCGAGCCGCTGTTCTGCATCCATCCGGCCGTCGGGTTGGCCTGGTGTTATGCGGGATTGAGTGCGCATCTCGGCCCCGACCGCCCCGTCTGGGGTGTGCAGTCCCCCGCCGTGACCGTGCCCGGCGAACGGTTTTCGTCGATCACAGAGCGGGCCCATCGATATGTGGAGGAGATTCGCCGTGTTCAACCGCGGGGGCCGTACCACCTGCTCGGGTACTCGGTGGGTGGCGTGATCGCGCACGCGATGGCCGTCGAGCTGCGGTCGCTCGGCGAGGAGGTGCGTGTGCTCGCGATGATCGACAGCTACGCGTCGGCGGAGCGGGACACCCCGGCGCCGACACTGCCGGAACTGCTTACGGAATTCGGCGGTGGGGCGTCGGAGCAGCTCGGGCCGGAGCAGCTGACCCGGTTGTACGAGGACTACGTCGACGTCGTCGACGCTGCCGCCGACTTCGTTCCTGGACACTTCGACGGGAGCCTGGTGTTCTTCGGCGCGGCCGGGGACGGATCCCAGCCCGTGCCGGCGAGTACGACGTGGCGGCCGTGGATCGACGGGGACGTCATCGCGCACACAGTCGACCGCCCTCACGCGCGGATGACCGACCCGGAAGCGCTGGCCGTCATCGGACCGATCCTGGCCGAATACCTCGCGGGCGCGTCAGCCACCGACGGGACGGAGAATCCACCAGCCACCCAGCGCGAGACAGCCCAGCGTCACGAGTAGGGACAGACCCACCCAGACGATGCCGGGCACGCGGGTGAGTCGCGCCAGCTGATCCGCATCCGACTCCGGGGCCGCGCCGCGGGCCCGTTGCCGCTGCAGTTCGAGGACCGGGCGCGGCGCGGCGACGAGCATGAACAGGGTGATCAGATACGCCGCGGCCACCTGCTGGTCCTGCGTCCCGAACCACACGATTCCGAACAGCAGCGCCCCGACCACCGTGAGGGAGAACAACCCGTACAGGTTCCGGACGAGGATCAACATGGCCGCGAGAGCGACGACGCCGATCCACAGCACCGCGACCGCGTGCTGGGTACCCAGCACGCGGGCCGCGCCGAGCCCCAGAACGGCGGGACCCACGTAGCCGGCGAACGTCATGAGGACCACACCGAGCCCGGTCGGTTTACCGGACGAGATGGCCACACCCGATGTGTCCGAGTGCAGCCGCACCCCCTTCAGCGTTCGACCGAACAGCAGGGCGACCACCAGATGCGCGCCCTCGTGCACGATGGTCACCACGTTGCGGGTGACTCGCCAGGCGTGCGGTTCGAGGACGAGTATCACCGCCACCACCGCCGTGACCTGAACGATCCAAGGAGCCGGCGCGGGGCTGACGGCGCTCATGCGCTCCCACAGCGATTCAATTCCATTCATCGGCGCCGAGTGTACGGCGACCGGCTGATCACTCCCTGCGTGCCAGCTGTGGAATCAATCCGCCCGCGAGCACGTCGTCGACCTGACGTGGGGACAGCCGGTGACGCACCGGGATCTCCACGTCACGGGTCGAGTCGAACAGGGTCAGGCGGGGGCCGGAACGAATGGCGTCCCGAACTCCGTCGAGGACCAGCACGTCGTCCTGCCGGATCGTGTCGTAGTCGTCCGGGTTCTCGAATTCGAGCGCGAGTACACCGAAGTTGGCGAGGTTCTGCCAGTGGATACGGGCGAACGAGGTGGCGATCACCGCGTGCAACCCGAGGTAGCGCGGGGTGATCGCGGCGTGCTCACGCGAGGACCCCTGCCCGTAGTTGTCACCGCCGACGATGAAATGCCCGGTGGTCTTCGCCGTCTCCTCCGCGCGCGCCGGATAGGTCTCGTCCACCTGGGTGAACGTGAACCGGGACAGCTTGGGAATGTTGGAACGGAACGGCAGGGCCCGCGCCCCGGCCGGAGAGATCTCGTCGGTGGAGATGTTGTCCCCGACCTTGAGAAGTACCGGTGCCTCGATGCGGTCGGGCAGGGGCGGAAACTCGGGCAGGGACGAGATGTTGGGCCCCTTCACGAGTTCGACGTGCCGCGCTTCCTCTTCCGGCAGCGGAGCCACCAGCATGGCCGTGTTGACGGTGGCCTCGTCCGGAAGCGTGATCTCCGGGTACGGCATCCCCGCTTTCTCCGCCCAGTCCCGCGGGTCGGTGATCACCCCGGTGAGAGCCGACGCGGCCGCCGTCTCGGGTGAACACAGCCACACGGAATCCTCACGGGTGCCCGAACGACCCGGGAAATTGCGGGGCATCGTCCGGAGGGAATTCCGGCCGGTCGCCGGCGCCTGGCCCATGCCGATGCAGCCCATGCACCCGGATTGATGAATTCGCGCGCCTGCCACGACGAGTGCGAGCGTGGCGCCCATCTTGGTCAGATCGGAAAGGATCTCCCGCGAACTCGGATTGACGTCGAAACTCACGCTCGGGTCGGTCTGCCTCCCCGACACCATGGCCGCAGCGATCGCGAAGTCGCGCAGCCCGGGATTGGCGGACGACCCGATCACCACCTGGCTCACGTCCTCACCGGCGACCTCCCGGACCGGCACCACGTTTCCCGGCGAAGACGGTTTCGCGATCAGCGGCTCGATCGTCGACAGGTCGAGGTGTTCGTGCACGTCGTATTCCGCGCCCGCATCGGCGAGCAGTTCCACGAAGTCGCCTTCCCTGCCCTCGGCGCGCAGGAAATCGCGGACGGCGTCGTCGGCGGGAAAGATGGACGTCGTGGCGCCCAGTTCGGCGCCCATGTTCGCGATCACGTGACGATCCATCGCCGTCAACGTCGCGAGCCCCTCACCGTGATATTCGATGATTCTGTTGAGCCCGCCCTTGACCCCGTGGCGGCGGAGCATCTCGAGGATGACGTCCTTCGCCGAACTCCAGTCGGGGAGCCTGCCGGTCAACTCCACCCCCCAGATCTGAGGCATCCGCAGGTGCAGGGGCTGACCCGCGATCGCCATGGCGACCTCGAGCCCACCGACGCCGATCGCGAGCATGCCCAGCGAGCCCGCCGCCGGTGTGTGCGAGTCGGACCCGACCATGGTCTTGCCGGGGACGCCGAAGCGCTGCATGTGGGTGGGATGAGAGACCCCGTTGCCCGGCTTCGAGAACCACAACCCGTACCGCAGGGCGGCGGTGCGAAGGAACTCGTGGTCCTCGGCGTTCTTCTCGTCGGCCTGCAGCAGATTGTGGTCGACGTATTGCGCGCTCAACTCGGTCTTGACGCGATCGAGGTGGAGCGCCTCGAGTTCCTGCATCACCAGGGTTCCGGTGGCGTCCTGGGTGAGCGTCTGGTCGATCCGGATCGAGATCTCCTCGTCCGGTTCCATCCGGCCGTCGAGGAGGTGTGCACCGATGACCTTGCGGGCGACAGTGTCCGACATCGCTGATCCCTTCGTCGTACCTCCAGGATGCGCCGGAGCCACGGCGAGGGCCAGCGTCCGGAACACGTTCTGCACTCGACAGGACAATCTTCGGCTTTCTACGCAAATTCGTAGAGAGAGCTAGATTCCGCTAGTCGTGCTGCGCCCGCAGGTACTTGCCGAAGTGCGGCACGGTGAATCCGATCGACCCGCGCTCGGCCGAATAGATCAGGCCCTTCTTGATCAGCCCGTCCCGCGCCGGTGACAGCGACGCGGGTTTGCGGCCGAGCTCGGAGGCGATCGCCGACGTGGCGACCGGTCCGTCGTCCCCGGAGAGGTCGGCCATCGCCCGCATGTACTCCCGCTCGGCAGGCGTCGCGCGCTCGTACCGTGACCCGAAGAACCCGACCGCGAGTTCCTCCTCCGCGGTCGGCGCGGCCACCCGCACGTCCTCCTCGGTGATCGGGCTGGCCGCGGCCACGTCCCACGTCGCCTTGCCGTAGGCCTGGACGAAATAGGGGTAGCCGTCGGCCGCGGCGTACAACGCGTCGAGCGCCTCGTCCGTGAACTTCACGTCCTCCCGCTCGGCGGGCGCGATCAACGCCCGGTCGGCCGACACCCGGTCCAGCCGGTCGATGCGGTGGTAGCTGAACAGCCGCTCCGAGTAACTCTTGGACGCCGACAGCACCGCGGGCAGGTGCGGCAATCCGGCTCCGACCACGATCAGCGGCGCCGCGTCCTGGCTGAGCTCGTGGCAGGCCCCGCACACCGCCGAGACGTCCGCGGCGCCGAGGTCCTGCATCTCGTCGATGAACAGTGCGATCCCGACCCCGACGTCGCGGGCCAGGGACGACGCGTCGAGCAGCAGTTCCACCAGGTCGATCTCGATGTCCCCGGAATCGGCGCGGCCCTTCACCGCGGGGGCGTCGATGCCCGGCTGCCACCGCTCCCGCATGCCCTTGTCGGCCGTCGCCCGCAGGGCGAACGACTTCAGGACGCCGAGGAACTCCTCCACCCGGTCGGGGTCGCGGTGCGAGCCCGCGATCTCCCGAACCGCCATGTGCAACGCCGACGACAGCGGCCGCCGCAGATCCTGATCCGGTCGGGCCTCGATCTTCCCCGTTCCCCACCGCCGCGAGATGGCGGCCGACCGCAGGTGGTTCAGCAGGACCGTCTTCCCGACGCCACGCAGACCCGTGAGCATCACGCTGCGTTCCGGGCGACCGCGCGCGATCCGCTCGAGCACCACGTCGAACGCGTCGAGCTGCCTGGTTCGGCCCGCGAGCTCCGGCGGGCGCTGTCCCGCGCCGGGCGCATAGGGGTTACGGACAGGGTCCATGGCCACGAAGGTAACAACCTCTGTTGCCGAATCTGCGCTCATCTAGCGCGTGTCCTAGATCCCGCTATGGAGTCCTAGCCGGGGTGGGGACTTCCGCACCCTTCGGTGCCTATCGACTATCGCGCGTTCCCCCGAGGCTGGATGCAGCACCAGGAACAGGGAGAACACCATGATCGAGTTGGACGCCAGAGCCGAGTTGGAACGCCTCGCGCCGCACGCAGCGAAGGGCGACGAGGACGCCGTCGAAGAGGTTCTCCGCATTGCGCACCCCCTCGTGCACCGCTACTGCTCGAGCCGGCTCGAGTCGGTGGATCACCCGCACACCACCGCCGACGATGTCACCCAGGACGTATGCCTCGCGTTGATGAGCGCCCTGCGGACGTACGAGAACCAGGGGAAATCGTTGCTGTCGTTCATCTTCGGCATCGCCGCGCACAAGGTGTCCGACGCGCGGCGCCGCGCCACCCGGTTGTCCGTGCCGCAGACCGCGCGCGCCGCCGCCGCACACCACGTGGTGGACGTCGAGGACGGCCCCGAGCATCACATCCTGCGCGGTGAACTGCGCGGCGAGATGGGCCAGCTCGTCGAGACCCTTCCGGTCCGGCACCAGCAGATCCTCTTCATGCGCGTCATCGTGGGAATGTCGGCCGAGCAGACCGCACGGGTCTTGGACACCACACCGGGCGCCGTCCGCGTCGCCCAGCACCGGGCGCTGAGCCACCTGCGGGCGCGGATCGGGCGCGGGCCCGCCCGCTGAGAGTTCCCGCTCCGTCGTTGCCAACTGCCGGGCCGAGTGGTCCGATGGATTCATGAGCGCACCCGACACCGTCCTGGTCGCGATCGGAACGAAGAAGGGTCTGTGGCTGGCCACCAGCCGCGACCGCGCCACCTGGTCGCTGTCCGGCCCGCACTTCCTGATGAACGAGATTCCGAGTATCGGGATCGACACGCGGGGTGGGCGCACCCGAATTCTGGTCGGGGTCCGGTCCGAGCACTGGGGTCCCACCGTCGCGCACTCCGACGATCTGGGTTCCACCTGGACCGAACCGGATCACGGCGCCATCCGCTTCGGCGACGGAGACGGCGCCGCGCTCGAGCGGGTGTGGCAGCTCCGGCCCGACACGGACGACCGTCCGGGCGTCGTGTGGGCGGGGTGCGAACCCATCTCGGTGTGGCGGTCGGTCGACGGCGGCGAGCATTTCGACCTCGAACGCGGGCTGTGGGACCATCCGCACCGGCCGGAGTGGGGATCCGGATACGGCGGCGCCGCAGCGCATTCCGTCGTACCACATCCACAGGACGAGAACACGGTGCATGTCGCGATGAGCACCGGAGGGGTCTACCGCACCACGGACGGGGGTGCGTCCTGGGAGCCGCGCAACACCGGGATCACGGCCTACTTCCTGCCGGACCCGAACCCGGAGTTCGGTCAGTGCGTCCACAAGATCGCCCGCGACGCCGTCGCCCCCGACCGGCTGTACGCCCAGAACCATCACGGCGTCTACCGCACCGACGACAGCGGTGACACGTGGAAGTCGATCGCGGACGGGCTGCCGACGGACTTCGGATTCGTGATGCTCACCCACCCGCGCCGCGAGGGAACCATCTGGGTCGTTCCGATCGAGGCGGACCGTGAACGAATCCCACCCGACGGCCGGCTGGCCGTCTACCGGAGCGAGGACGCCGGGAACAGCTGGACCCGCCTCGACAGCGGGCTGCCGGAACGCGACTACAACGTGGTGCTCCGCGACGCCGCCGCAGTGGACACCGGCGACCCGGTCGGCGTGTATTTCGGCACGCGCGGCGGCGAGGTGTACGGGAGCGCCTACGAGGGCGCCACGTTCGGCACGGTCGCGGCGCATCTGCCCGACATCCTGTGCGTGCGGGCCGCAGTGATCGCGTCATGAGTGAGGGCGTCACCGTGCGGGTTCCGCGGGCGCTGGCGTCGATCGTCGGCGGTGAACGGTCCGTACACGTGCCCCTCGACACCGCCTCGCCGCTGTCCCACGTGCTCGACGTTCTCGCGGGCGAGTTCCCGATTCTCGGCCGCCGGATTCGCGACGAGACCGGCGCCCTGCGGCGGTACGTCAACGTCTACGTGGACGGCGAGGACGTCCGGCTCCTCGGCGGTGTCGGCACCGAGGTGACGCCCGGGCAGGAACTGCAGATCCTGCAGTCCGTGGCCGGCGGCTGAGCGCGACTACTCGGCCAGCTCGATCGCCACTGCCCGGGTGGGAGCTCCGTCGCCGGCCTCCAGAGCGATCGGCAGGAGGCTGAGGAGCGGGTCGGGGAAGTCGATCCGGTCGAGCCGGCACAGATTCTCGCCGATCACTCCGCCTGCGTCGGCGATCAGGTGGTGAACCGGGTATCCGGCGTCGGCGTGCTCCCCGTCCGGCGTCTCGTCGATGCTCGGGGCATCGAGGCAGAACGTCCGCACTCCCCGGTCGAGCAGCAGCGCGCCTGCCGCGGGGTCGAGGAACGGATGTGTGTAGTAGGCATCCGTTCCGTAGTGGCGAGACCACCCGGTATGGAACACGGCGATGTCGCCCGGGCCGGCGTCCTCCGCCCGGGACATGATCAGGTCGCGGGTAATCCGCTGCCGCGCAACGAGCTCGCGCAGGTCGAACACGACGCCCCGTCCGACGAACAGCTCCGGCGCCAGCCGGTCGACGGTCGCGGCCCCCGCCTTCAGATGCGCCGGGGCGTCGACGTGCGTCCCGGACTGCGAACCGATCCTGACGTCCAGCACGTTGTAGCCGTCGCGTTCGAGGGTGCAGTGCCGGATCAGCGTCGGCACCGGGTCGCCGGGATACACCTGCATCCCCGGACCGATGGTGTGTGACAGATCCACGATTTTCCGCACGTGTGGCATCGCTCGATTGTCCGGCCTCGGGGTCACGCGTACCGCGATATGCTCGATGACGAGCGAAGAGGTGGTGGAATGACCGATATTGACCCGCTCGCCACCCAGCGTGAGTCGGTGTCGAAAACACTCGCAACCGAGCTGTCCGCGGTCGGTCTCGAGGATGCCAGGGAGATCGGGCACGGTGGGTTCGGGGTGGTCTATCGGTGTGCCCAACCGGAACTCGATCGAACCGTGGCGGTCAAGGTCCTCACCGCGGCGCTCGATGCCGAGAACCTCGAACGGTTCCTGCGGGAGCAGCGCGCCATGGGCCGGCTGAGCGGCCACCCGCACATCGTCAACATCATGCAGGTCGGGACGACCGACGCCGGCCGGCCGTACATCGTGATGCAGTTCCATCCCCACGACTCGCTGGACGCGCAGATCCGCAGGCGCGGGCCCATCCCCTGGAGCGACGCCCTGCGTATCGGGGTGAAACTTGCCGGTGCACTCGAAACCGCGCACCGGGTGGGCATCCTGCACCGAGACGTCAAACCGGGAAACATCCTGCTGACGGAGTACGGCGAACCGCAGCTCACCGATTTCGGGATCGCGCGGATGTCGGGGGCGTTCGAGACGACGGCGGGCACCGTCACCGGCTCCCCCGCATTTACCGCTCCCGAGGTGCTGTCGGGGCGGACCCCGACCGCCGCCTCCGACGTGTACAGCCTCGGTGCGACCCTGTTCAGCGCGATCACCGGGCACGCGGCCTTCGAACGGCACAACGGCGAGGAGGTGATCGCGCAGTTCCTGCGGATCACCACCCAGCCTGTCCCGGACCTGCGGACGGAGGGTTTCCCCGAGGACCTCAGCGCCGTGATCCAGCGGGCGATGTCCGGTAAACCGCAGGATCGCCCCGCGTCCGCCGCCGCGTTCGGGGACGAACTGCGGGAGGTCGAACGCCACCACGGACTGGCCGTGGACGAGATGGCGATGCCCGTCGACGCCGGGGTCCACCACGTCGAGGACGCCTCGCCCGGGGCCGTCTCGACCGTCTCCGGTCCGTTCCGGACCTCCACGACGGGACGGGCCCGATATGCGTCGACGCCGCCGCCCGCACCGGCCACCCGGTTCCGGCCGCCCGCCGCGACCCGTCAGCTCGTCGAGCGGAACCGGCTGATCGACCTGCTGCGGGCCGGACGCCGACGCCTGCTGACCGTGATCCACGGCCCCACTGGATTCGGCAAGAGCACCCTGGCCGCCCAGTGGCGGAACGTCCTTGCCGACGAGGGCGTGGCCGTCGCGTGGCTCACCGTCGACAGCGACGACGACAACGTGGTCTGGTTCGTCGCGCACCTCATCGAGGCGATCCGCCGCGTGCGTCCCAACCTGGCCAAGGAACTCGGCCAGGTCCTCGAAGAGCACGACGACGAAGCCGAACGCTACGTGCTCACCTCGCTCGTCAACCAGATCCACGAGAGCGGCGAACGGATCGCCCTGATCATCGACGACTGGCAGCGCGTGTCCGAGCCCGCGACGATCGCCGCCCTGGAGTTCCTCCTCGACAACGGGTGTCACCACCTGCAGGTCGTGGTGACGAGCCGGACCAGGGCCGGGTTGCCGATGAGCCGCATGCGCGTCAAGGACGAACTCGTCGAAATCGACTACTCCGAACTGCGTTTCGACGATTCCGAGGCCCGGTCGTTCCTCGTCGACCTCGGCGGCCTGCCCCTCGACAGCGAGGACGTCACCGAGCTCCGCGACTCCACCGACGGGTGGGTGGCGGCTCTCCAACTGGCGTCGTTGTCGCTGCGCGGGCGAGCGGATCCCTCCGAGCTGATCGCCGGACTGTCCGGCCGCCACCACGCGATCGGCGAATTTCTCGCCGAGAACGTCCTCGACACCCTCGAACCCGAGATGCTCGACTTCCTGCTGGCCACCTCGATCACTGAACGCACGTGCGGCAGTCTCGCCGGCGCCCTCGCACACACCGCGCGTGGGCAGGCGATGCTCGAGGCCGCCGAGGACCGGGACCTGTTCCTGCGCCATATCGACGACGAGCGAACGTGGTTCCGCTACCACACCCTGTTCGCCGAGTTCCTGCGCCGCCGGCTCGAACGCGACCAACCCGACCGGATCCGGGAACTGCACCGCGTCGCGTCCCGCTGGTTCTGCGACCACAGCCTGCTCCGCGAGGCCGTCGACCACGCCATCGCCGGCGGCGAAGAGCAACGCGCCGTGGAACTCGTCGAAGCGGACGGACTGATACTGCTCGAGCAGTCCCAGGCGGCGACGTTGTCGGCGGTGGTCGACAAGCTGCCGCCGGCTCTGGTCGCCACGAGCGCCCGGCTGCAGGTCACGACGGCGTGGGCGCACGCGATGGCGAACCGGACCATGGCCGCCGAACGCGCGCTCGAGCGAGCCGAATGGGCACTCGACCACAGCGGCGCGAGCGCGAGCGACACGGCGGATCTGCGGGCGGAGGCGGGCGTCGTCCGTGCGGTGGCGGAACTGCGCAACGACCGCAGCGGCCGGATCGACGAACTCGCCGCCGACTGCCTGGCGCGGCCGGAGTCCATGTCCCCGTGGGTGGTGTGCGCCGCGTTCAACGTCACGACGTTCGCCGCCGTGTACCGCTTCGACTTCGCGGAGGTGCGCCGGATCCAGGAGGTCGCGCGACCCTTCTACGAACGGAACAAGGGTCCGCACAACGTCGTTCACGGCCAGAGCTATCTAGGTGTCGCGTCGTACGAGCAGCTCGACATCGACGACGCCGTCGACCGGTTCCGGCGGGCCCGGCGAGCCGGACGGAAACTGGGCGGGCCGCGAGCGCCGTCCGCCCGGCTGGCAGGGTCGCTGCTCGGGGAGGTGCTCTACGAACGCGGGGACGTCGAAGAAGCCGAACGTCTCCTCGACGACGGATACACCCTCGCCGTCGAGACCGGTGGGGTGGACTTCAAGGTCGCCCGCTTCGTGACCGGCGCTCACGTCAAGGCGCTGCGGGGTGACCGCGAGGAGGCGACGACACGCCTGCACGCCGGACTCGAGGTGGCCGAGACCTACTCCCTCGCCCGGCTGCGCGCCCGCATCGAGAACGAACGTCGCCGGCTCGGCATTGCCCCACACCCCACCCTGCACGTCCCCGAACCGGTTCGATACGAGGACCGGCGACGCCCCGTGTCGGGCATCGACGAGATCGTCGCGCAGGTCGAGGAGACCACCGCGATCCGGATGCTGCTCGCCACAGGGGCGCGCGAGAACATCGAGCTGGCGTGCACCTGGGCGCAGGAGTGGACCGATCGACTGGCCGGCACCGGCCGCAACCGCGCCTACCTGCTGGCCGAGCGCCTCCGGGTGGCGTGCCTCGCCGCCGCGGGCCGCGACGACGAGGCGAAGCAGACCCTCGCCTCCATCGCCTCGATCTGCGCGGCACGCGGACTCCACCGCGTGCTTCCCGACGGCGGACCCCTCGTCGTCGCCCTGGTCGCGGATCTCCGGGCAGATCAGTTGGCCGGCAACTGGCGGCCGGAGTGGCCGACGGTGCCCGCCGACTTTCTCGAGGAGCTACAGAACGCGACCGCTCCGTACACGATGTGACCGGCGGTCAGGACGGAGTGGGCGCCTCCTCCAGGATCAGTCCCGCGGCGCGCAGGTCATCCCAGAATTCGGCCGGGATCGGGTGTTCGAGCCAGGCCGCGTTCTGCCGCAACTGCGCGCAGTTCCGTGCGCCCAGCAGAAGTTCCCGCACCGCCGGATGCGCGGCCGCGAACTGAATCGAGGCGGCCGCCAACGGAACCCGATGACGCTCGCAGTGCTTCTCGATGTCGCGCACCCGGCTCAGCACCTCGTCGGGTGCGGGCTGATAGTTGAACTTGGCGCCGGGCACCGCGCCGGTGGCCAGGATGCCCGAATTGAACACACCGCCGAGGACGATCGCAACGTCGCGCTCCACCGCGAGCGGCAGCAGGTCCTTCACCGGATCCTGCTCGAGCAGGGTGTATCTTCCCGCGAGGAGGACGCAGTCGAGATCGACGCGTTCGAGGGCGTCGACGACGACGTCGGCCTCGTTGACCCCGACTCCGATCGCCCGGACCACGCCCTCCTCCCGCAACCGGATCAGCGCGGGGAACGCACCCTCGAGCGCTTCCGCGAACCGCGCGGGCTGGGCGTCGCCATGCGTGTACCGGTCGACGTCGTGCACGTAGAGGATGTCGAATCTGTCCTGGCACATGCGCTGCAGGCTGTCGTCCACCTGCCGCAGGACCGCGTCGTACGAGTAGTCGAAGTCGGCCCGGAACGGCGGGGTGTCCACCCAGATTCCGGTGTCGAACGACCCACGGCGCGCGGGCGTCAACGTGCGCCCCACCTTCGTGGACAACACGTAGTCGTCGCGGTCCCTCGTCAGCAGTGCATGGCCCACCCGGTGCTCGGACAGCCCGTGCCCGTACATGGGTGCGGTGTCGAACGAACGCACCCCCATGTCCCACGCCTCGGCGATCTGCGCCTGCGCCTCCGCCTCGGGGACCGGCCGGAAGATGTTGCCGATGGGCGCACCGCCGTACCCGAGCAGGGTCACGTCGAACCCTGCGCGCCCGAACGTCCGAGTATCGTTCACCTTCATGGATTCTCGCTTCCGTTGCCGAGGAACAGGGCGCTCGGGTCGCGCATCACGGCGTCCATCTCGCGAAGGCACACGACCGTGATCGCCGCCACGACCAGCTCCGAATAGAACTGGTCGTGGAACCACTTGTCGCCGCTGTACGCCACGACCAGCCCGCCCTCGCCCACCGCGCTGCCACCCCACTTGGTCCAACCGTGCTGGTACAGGTAGGGATGCAGCTGCTGAACGGCGTGCGACGGCAGGCCGGTGGTCCAGCTGATCCGAGCCTTCGACTCGGCAATCACGTCGTACGGCCCGGCCCAGTCCTTCTTCTCACCCCAGCTACAGCGGAAGACGACGGGCAACTCCGCGTCGGCGGTTGGGGCGACGCCTGGCCGGAGCACGACGAGATGCCCCGGAGATCCGTGGGAGAGGATCTCGATCGACGGCCGCGCCAGCTCGACGGCCTCCCGAGCCACGTCCTCGGTCAGTCCGGAAAAATTGGTCATCCGGTCATCCTTCCCCACGGATCAGATCGATCGCCTTCTCGGCGATCATCACCGTGGGAGCCTGGGTGTTGGAACTGACGATGCGCGGCATGACGGACGAGTCGACCACCCGCAGACCCTCGATGCCCATCACCTTCAGTTCCGGTGAGACGACGGCGTCGTCGCCGACACCCATCGCGCACGTGCCGACCGGGTGGTACGAGGTGCGGCCGTACGCGCGAACGAACTTCACGTAGTCGTCCTTCGTGTTCACCGACAGACCACCGGCCAGATGTTCCGCCTTGATGTGCCGCGCCATCGACGACTGCGCCATGATCTCGCGGCTCTGCCGGAGCCCCTCGATGCTCGACTCCAGGTCGAAGTCGGTGGCGAGGAAGTTCGGGTCGATCAGCGGCTGGGCGGTGGGATCGTTCGACCTGATCTTCACCGAGCCGCGGCTCTCCGGCCGCAGTGAGTACGAGTTCAGGGTGCAGCCGTAGCCGGGACGGACCGCGGCGACACCGGCCTCGACGCCGGCGGCGGGCAGGAAGTGGAACTGCAGATCCGGAATCGACTCCGCCGCGTGCCCGAAACTGAACCCACCGGCCTCGACGACGGTCGACGCCAGCGGGCCCCGCCGGAAGGCCGCGTACTCGAGTCCCGCCTTCGCCGTGGCCGGACGCATCAGGTTCAGTCGGTCGAGGCTCTGGTATTCACGGAGTTCGTAGATGACGTCGAGATCGCAGTGGTCGTGCAGGTTCCGGCCGACACCGGGAAGGGCATGGGCCACCTCGACATTCGCGTCGCGAAGGTCGTCGGGATGACCGATCCCCGACAGCTGCAGGATCTTGGGTGATCCGAACGCGCCCGCCGCGACCAGCACCTCGCGGGACGCACGGAACGTCTCCACACCGTGCGGGGTGAGCACCTCGATCCCGGTGGCGCGTCCGCCGTCGAGCAGCACCCGCGACACGGCGACGTTCTCCCGGACCGTCAGGTTGGGCCGCTTCCTGGCGGGTGCGAGGTACGCGACCGCGGCGCTGCACCGGCGGGCGTTCTTCGTGGTCGTCTGATAGAGGCCGACACCGTACTGGTGCTCGCCGTTGAAGTCGCCGTTGAACGGCAGCCCGAATTCCTGACCCGCCTGGACGAACGACTTCGACAGCGGATGAGGGTTGACGGGATCGGAGACGCCGAGCGGCCCGTCGGTGCCGTGGTACGGCGCCGACAGCCGTTCGTTGTCCTCGGACCGGAGGAAGTACTTCTGGATCTCCTCGAACGACCATCCCGCGCAGCCGTATTTCAGCGCCCACTCGTCGTAGTCCTCGTGCGCGCCACGGGTGAACACCTGAGCGTTGATCGAGCCGCCACCGCCGATGACCTTGCCCTGGGCGAGGGGGATGACCCGGTCGTTGCAGTGTTTCTGCGGGACGCTCGAGAATCCCCAGTCGTACTTGCTCGCAGTGAGTTTCGCGAAGCCCGCCGGCACGTGGATGAACGGATGCCGGTCGTTGCCGCCGGCCTCGAGCAGGAGGACCCGGACCGTCGGATCCTCGGTCAGCCGTCCGGCCAGCACGCAGCCCGCGGTGCCGCCGCCCGCGATGACGTAGTCGTAGGTGGCACTCATCGGTTGCCTCCGGTCCAGTTCGGGAACACGCGCTGACGTGGTCCGGTGCGGATCTGAATGGTCTTGACGTCGGTGAACTCGTCGAAGCCGGCCTGCCCCATCTCGCGGCCGAACCCGCTCTGCTTCATGCCGCCGGCAGGCAGCTGCGGGGCGCCGTCGATGGTGGTGTTCACCCACACGCGGCCGCTGCGCATCTCCTTCGCCACCCGCAGCGCCTTGTCGATGTTCTTGGTCCAGATCGAGCCGGCGAGTCCGTATTCCGTGGCGTTGGCGAGCCGGATGGCGTGGTCGACGTCGCTGAACCGGGTGACGGTGAGCACGGGTCCGAAGATCTCCTCCTGGAAGGCGGCGGACTCCTCGGCCACGCCGTCGAGGATCGTGGGAGCGACGAAATGCCCGCTCCCCCAGTTCTCTCCGCACAGCCGGTCACCGCCGGTCAGGACGGTCGCACCGTCCCGCCGTGCCGCGTCGATGTGCCCGAGCACCTTCTCGAGGTGGCCGGCGTCGATCATCGGACCCAGTTCGCTGGCGTCGTCGAGCGGTCCGCCCACCCTGATACGGCCGGCGGCCTCGACGAGGCCGGCGAGGAAGGCGTCCGCGATCGAGTCCTGGACCAGGAGCCGGGCACCCGACACGCAGCACTCACCCTGATTGAAGAACACACCGAACAGGACGCCGTCGAGTGCGTCGTCGAGGTCGGCGTCGTCGAACACGACGCTGGCGGCCTTGCCACCCAGTTCCATCGACAGTCGCTTGAGGCTGCCCGCCGAGGCCTCCACGATGCGCTTGCCGGTGGCGGTGCTCCCGGTGAACGACAGGATGTCGACCAGGCTGCTCTCCGCGAGCGGGGCACCGACCTCGGTCCCCGCGCCCGTCACCACGTTCACCACGCCGTCGGGAACCCCGGCCTCGGTGAGCAACCGGGCCAGCTCGACGGCGGTGCCGGATGTGAACTCGGACGGCTTCACCACCGCCGTGCAGCCCGCGCCGAGCGCGAACGGCAGCTTCTGCGCGAGCAGGAGCAGCGGGAAGTTCCACGGGATGATCATGCCGACCACGCCGGCGGGTTCCCGGACCACCATGGCGGTGCAGTCGTCGCCGAGCGCCGTGTGCGCCTCACCGTGCATCGTCATGGCCAGCGCCGCGGCGTACTCGAACAACTCGATGCTCGCCCCGACGTCGCCGCGGGCCAGAGTGATCGGTTTGCCCGACTCCTCCGCGTCGATCCGGGCGAGTCGTTCCTCGTGTTCGCGCGTCAGCCCCGCGCAGCGCAGCAGCGCTCGGCCGCGTTCCATCGCGGTCCAGTGCGGCCACTCGCCGTCGTCGAAGGCCTCCCGCGCGACCGCGACGGCCAGGGCCGCGTCGGCGCGGGTGCCCGCGGTGAACGTGGCGACGACGCGGCCGTCGGCCGGGCTGACCCGTTCGATGATGTTCTCCGACGGCGGCACGCTGCGCCCGCCGATGAAGTGTCCGTAGCTGCGGATCTGTGTTGCTTCGACTGTCGACATCTTTGGCAGTTCCTCGTCAGTGTTCGTGGATCAGGACACCACGCAGGTTGAGCCCCGCGTGCATGTCCACGTATGCGTCGTTGACCTGGTCCAGGCTGTAGCGCCGGGTGATCAGTTCGTCCAGCTTCAGTCGTCCCGACTTGTAGTAGTCCAGCAGGGCCGGGATGTCCCGGGTGGGGTTGCAGTTGCCGAACAGGACTCCGCGCAGATGCTTGGCGTAGACCACCAGTTCGAGCGGGCTGATCGGGATCCCGGGTTCGTTCTGGCCGATCGACACGACGGCGACGGTTCCCTCCTTGCGGACGGCGCCGAACGCGTCGGCGATCAGTTGTCCGTCCACCACGCCGACGGTGACGACGGCGCTGTCGGCGCCCTGCCCGTTGGTGACCGAGCGGACGAACGGCATGGCCTCGTCGATCGACGCGTACGCCTTGGTGGCGCCGAGTTCGAGTGCTCGTTCGCGTTTGAACGCGACCGGGTCGACCGCGACGACGTGCGCGGCACCGGCGTGGTGGGCGCCCTGCACCGCGTTGATTCCCACACCGCCGACCCCGACGACCAGCGTCGTGTCCCGGGGACGGACACCCGCGCCGTTCACGGCGGAGCCCCACCCGGTGGCGACCCCGCACGAGACGAGGCAGGCCACGTCGAACGGGATGTCGTCGTCGATCTTGACGGCCTGGGCCTGCGAGGTGACGAGGTAGTTCGCGAACGTGCCGAGGCGCTGCATGGCGCCGATCGGCCGCCCTGACTGCGTGGCGAACCGCGCCGTCCCGTCGAGCATGAAACCAGCCTCCATACCGGCCCCCGTGTCGCAGATATATTGCATCCCCTGCGCGCACCAGGCGCAAGTTCCGCAGGCCGGGAGGTAGGCGGTGGCGACGTGATCGCCGACGGCGAGCCGGGTGACACCGGGCCCGACCGCGTCGATCACACCGGCACCCTCGTGTCCGCCGACCAGCGGCAGCGTATTGGGAATGTCACCGGTGACGAGGTGATCGTCGGAGTGACACAGTCCGGACGCCATCACCTTGATCCGCACCTCGCCGGGACCGGGCTCCGCGAGGACGAGGTCGTCGACCTCCCACTTGCCGCCCACTTCGTGAATCACCGCACCGCGTGCCGTCGTACTCATCGTTCTCCTTCGAATCTCACACTGACACAGAGTCTTACTTGATGATCGAGAGCCGGCCGCGGTCGAGGGTCACGGCGACCGCGACGATGACGACCGCGCCGTACACGATCTGCTGGAAACTGGGGTCGATGCCGGCCACCGAGCCGCCGACCCGGAGAACGGTGACCACCAGGGCGCCGACGAGCACCCGCCACGCTCCGCCGATTCCACCGGTGATGGCGCAGCCACCGACCAGCACGGCCGCGATGGCGGGCAGGAGCAGCGAATCCGCGAGTTGCGGTGCGGCGCTCTGCTGCTGGGCCGACAGTACGACACCGGCCGCGCCCGCGAAGAATCCGGACAGGGCGAATGCGCCGATCCGGACGATCCGGGTTCGGACGCCGCTCATCATCGCGGCCTTCTCCCCCAGGCCGACGAGGTGGAAGACGTTGCCCCGCGGCGAGAACCGCATCGCGCAGAATACCGCGGCGACCGCCGCCACTGCGGCCCACACCGCCATGGGGAGACCGAGCATCGTCCACGAACTGAGCCAGAAGATCGCGTCGTAGCCTTCGCTGATGTAGATGGTGGTCGACCCGGACGCCACGAGCGCGACCGCACCCCAGAACCCCAGCGCCCCGAGCGAGACGACGAACGACGGGACCTGACCGAACACGATCAGCAGACCGGTCAGCGCACCGATCAGAGTGAGCGCCACGAGGGTGACGACGACGGCGAGGGGACCGAGGGAGCCGATCACCGTCGCCAGGATCACCGTGGCGAGCGACGCCAGTGCCGCCACCGACAGGTCGATGCCGCCGGTGAGGATGACGAACATCTGGCCCAGCCCGAGCAGCAGAATCGGGACCGCCTGCGCCGAGACCACCGCGAGGGCGTTCATCGACAGGAAGTTCGGTTCGGCGAGCGCGACGAGCAGGACGAGCGCGACCAGCACGACCGACGGGCCTGCCAGCCGCAACCGGTCCCGCGTCGTCCGGGACACCGCCTGCGCCGCGCCCTCGGGTGCGCGCATCTCGGTGGAAGTCCTCTCGGCGGAAGTGTTTGTTGCCACGGCGATCACATCATCTTCTCGAGGAGTTGGAGTTTGCTGGGCGGGTTTCCGGGTGGCGAGTCGAACGCGCCGGTGATCTCGCCGTCCCGCATCACGATCACGCGGTGGCCGAGGCCGATCGCCTCGTCCAGGGTGTCGGCGAGCACCAGAATCGCCACTCCCCTGTCGGAGAGGTCGCGGAAGACGGCGTAGAGGTCTTCTTTCGCACCGATGTCGAGGCCGCGGGTGGGGTGGTCGAGAACCAGTACCTTCAGTCCGTCGCCCAGGATCCACTTGGCCACCACGGCCTTCTGCTGGTTGCCGCCCGACAGTCGCGCGATGTCGGCGTCGGGGTCCGCGGGCCGGATGCCGAGTTTCTCGATCCAGCCGCGGGCGGTCTCCTCCACCCGGGCACCCGAGGAGATCCGGCCACCGCCTGCCTTCACCGGATGCACCGTCGCGATGTTCTGCGCGACGGTCGCGCCCGCGATCATGCCTTCGACGCGACGCTCGGCGGGAACGTATGCGACACCGGACCGCACGGCGTCCGCCGGTGATCCGGGGGCCGACCGCTGTCCGTCGATCTCGACGGCTCCGGAGTCGATGGGGACGGCGCCGAAGACGGCGCGGGCCACCTCCTCGCGGCCGGAGTCGACCACGCCCACCACCGACACGATCTCGCCGGCGTGGACGTCCAGCGACACGTCCTTCGCCTTGCCGCCGCAGGTGAGGTTGCGGACCGACAGAGTCGGCGTGCCCGTCCGGGGAACGGCCTGCTTGCGCTCCGACGAGTAGATCTCCTCGGCCGCGCCCTTACCTATCATCAGCTGGTACAGCTCGGATTCGGTTGCCGCCGAGGCGATCCGCTCACCGACCACCTTGCCGTCGCGCAGCACGTACACACGGTCGGAGAAGCGGAGGACCTCGTCGAGACGGTGGGAGACGAAGATGACGGAACCACGCTCCTTGAGGGCGGTGACCCGGCGATGGAGCACCTCGACGTCCTCGGGTTCGAGCACCGACGTCGGCTCGTCGAGGATGAGCAGCGGCGGGTGTTCCACCTTCCTGCCGCCGACGGCCCGAGCCACCTCCACCATCTGGCGCTGGGCGAACCCGAGCGTCTCGGTCAGCGCGCCCGGGTCGACCGTCGACTCCACCACCGACAACATTTCCTGGGCGCGGTCCCTGATCTTCCGTCGGCGGAGGAACCCGGCGCGGGCGGTGTCACCCTCGTGTCCGAGGATCAGGTTCTGGCCGACGGTGAGGTTCGGGAGCAGCGACTGCTCCTGGTGCACCACCCCGATCCCGTGGTCGGCGGCGTCGGCGGGGCTTCCGAAGCTCACGTCGCGCCCGCCCAGCACCATCCGTCCGCCGTCCTGGCGGTGGACTCCCGCGAGGATCTTGAGCAGCGTCGACTTTCCGGCGCCGTTCTCGCCGATCAGCCCCACGACCTCGTTCGGAGCGATGGACAGGCTCACGTCGTCGAGGACGGTGTTGGGTCCGAATTTCTTCGTGACATTGCGGAGTTCCAGGAGAGATGTCATTTCACGACCCTCAATCGACTGCGGGCGGGCCACCCGGTGGCGATCACCGCGACCACGATGATGAGACCTTGCGCGCCCTGCTGGATGTACGGGCTGGCGCCCGACAGGAGAAGTCCGTTGCCGAGGACCACGAGGAGCAGCACACCCACGAGGGAATGCAGGGGTCCGCCGCGACCGCCGCTCAGCAGGGTGCCTCCGACGACCACCGCGGACAGGGTGAGGAAGAGGCTTCCCGATCCGACGCTCACGTCGCCGACGCCGAGCCGGATGGTGGCCAGCACTCCGCCGAGCCCGGACAGCAGTCCGGCCACGGCGAACAGGATGATCTTGGTGCGCCCGACCGGGACGCCCGCCAGGCGGCTGGTCGCCTCGTCGCCGCCGATCGCGTAGGTGTGCATGCCGAGCCGGGTTCCCTTGCACAGCAGCACTGTCACGGCCACGGCGGCGAGCGCGAACACCACGACGACGGGAAGCCCGAGCCAGTGGCCGCCGGCCCAGGCCGCGAGCGACGGGTCGGCGAGCTGAGGGGTGGCGGTGCCGAAGAGCACGGTGGCGACACCGAGACCGACGAACCAGGTACCCAGTGTGACGAGGAAGGACGGCACCCGGACGACGACGTGCAGCACGCCGTTGACCACTCCGAAGAGCAGACCGACCCCCAGCGCCAGCAGGACCGCGAGGAGTCCCAGGTCGTTGCCGTTGACGCTGTTCGCTGCGAGCAGGACGAACGTCAGCCCGCTGGCCGCCATCACGCCCTCGATCGACAGGTCCACGCCGCCCACCAGGACCACCAGCGTGGCGCCCATCGCGAGGACCACGGGAATCGCGGCCTGCTCCACGATCGCCATCGCGTTGCTGGCAGTCGCGAAGCCGGGAGCCAGCGCGGCGAAGACGGCGCACAGTCCCAGCAGGGCGGCGAGCGGGCCGGCGGTGGAGAGCAGCCGGCGCACGCGTGGTCTTGTGCTGCGCACGGGCGCAACAGGTTCTGCGGGGGTCGTCACCTCCCCGGTCACTTCAGTCGTCGACATCGTCACTCCTTCGGAAGATTGTGTGGTTCGTGAATCGAGGGCGGGGGCTACCGGGCCACCGGGCCGGTGATGCGGGAGAACGGATCCTGCACCGAGCGCACGATCTCCTCGTCACTCGGCACGGCGAGGAACTGGTCGACGTTGGTCGCGGTGATCAGCGACTGATCGACGAAGAACTCGCGGTTCTCCCGGGGCAGCGACTCGACGTCGAGTGCGCCGGTCATGGCCTGGTAGCAGATGGCGAGTCCCATCGCGCCGTTGAAGTAGGGGTCGGTCGTGTAGGTGGAGAGCAATTCCCCGTTCGCGATGGCGCCCAGGCCTTCCGGGGTGGCGTCCGCGGCGCTGGCGATCTTGATCTCCCCCGCGCGGCCCGCCTCACGCGCCGCCTGCAGAGCGCCCAGTGCCATGGAATCCGTTGCGGCCCAGATACCGTTCACCTGGTCGCCGTACTTGTTGAGCAGGGTCTGCGTGGTGGTGTAGGCCTTGTTGCGGTCGAAGTCGGCGGGCTGGTCGTCGAGCAGGGTGACGCCGGACTGTCCGTCCATCGCCTGCTGGAAGCCCTGGAACCGGGTCTGGCTGATCTCGTTGGCGAGCAAACCCTGCAGCGCGATCACGCCGCCGGTGCCGCCGAGCGAATCGACGAGGGCCTTCCCCGTGTCGGCTCCCTGCTGGACGCCGTCGTAGGCGACGTACGACGCCCATCCGTTCCCGACGTCCTGGGGATGCAGGTCGGCAGGCTTGCTCCACTGGGTGACCGCGCACCCGCCGCTGTTCTGCACGGCGCGCACGATCGCGGGGGTGTCGGCGCTCGTGTTCGGGTTGATGTTGAGCAGCACGGTCTTGCCTGCGGCGAGCACCGACTGCAACTGCGACAGCGCGTTCTGCGAGTCGCCGCCGTAGACGATCACCTTCAGTTCGATCCCCAGCGATTCGGCGTACGCGCGGCTGCCCTGCACCCATGCGGCTTCATACGGGTTGGTGAGCGACCGCACCTCGGAGACCATCACCATGTCGCCCCGGTCGACGGCTGCCCCGTCCCGCTCGATCTGTTCCGATCCCGTCGAGCAGGCGATGGCGGAGCTCGCCATGACGGAGACTGCCGCGGCAACGCCGACGGCCCGGGCTGCCGCCCTGATTGATCGTTGCGTCCGTGTCATCGTTCGTCCACTTCCTGAAAGAGAATGTAAACGCTTTCTTACCGTGATCGGCGTCACAAGTCAAGCGCTGCATGGTGTGGTCAAGTGCCATCCGGATCGACCGGACAGATCAGAAATCGATTACAAAGTGCTGGTGAGCCGGGCTGCGGCGACCGCTCCGGCCACCCGGCACCACATCGCGGGTGCGGCGAGTGCCGGTTCGGAGCTCCCCGCCAGGTCGGACAGTGAGATCCCGATGCCGGGTGGCGCCGCCGCGAGGCGGCCTGCGACGACGACCGATCGGGTCGCGGTCTCCGCGCACCGTTCCAGCACGGAACCGACGAGTTTGCCGGACAGCGACGTCGCGTCGAATTGGCCTTCACCGGTGACCACGACGTCGGCGCGGCCGAACTCGGCGCTCAGCCCGGTGAGCTCCGCGATGCGGGCGGCGCCCGGCACCAACCGGCCGCCCCAGGCCGACAGTCCGAATCCAGTGCCTCCCGCCGCTCCCGCGCCGGGTTCGTCGGGACTGCACGGCAGTCGTGCGCCGAGGCAGGCGGCGAACGTCGCGAGCGCACGATCGAGGCGGTCGCGCTCCGCGGGATCGGCGCCCTTCTGCGGCCCGAAGACGTGCGCTGCCCCGTTCGGGCCGCACAGAACGGCCGTCGTGTCCGTCAGCAGTTCGACGCCACCGGGTGGGGGCTCGGTCAGCGAGCCCACGTCGATCGAGGCGAGAGCGGCCAGGCCGGCGCCCCCGTCGGGGATCTCCCGGCCGTCGCGGTCCAGGAGCTTCGCGCCGAGCGCCCGCAGGACGCCCGCACCGCCGTCGGTGGAGGCGGAACCGCCGAGTCCGACCAGCAGTGCCTTCGCGCCGTCCGCCAGTGCGGCGGCGATCACCTGTCCCAGGCCGGTCGTCGACGCTCCCCCCGGATCCGGCGAGTCCATCAGCGGCAGCCCACTCATCTGGGCCAGCTCGATTACCGCCGTGCCGTCCCGGAGCAGCAGCCAGCGTCCGGTCGCCGGACGTCCATCGGGGCCTCGAACCCCCGGCACCTCACGACACACGCCGGTGTCGTGGCAGGACGCGACGGCGTCCACCGTGCCTTCGCCGCCGTCCGCCTGCGGGAGCAGGACCAGCTCGTCGTTCGGCCGGACCGTCGACCAGCCGGCTGCCAGAGCCGCCGCCACCTCCGTCGCGGTCAGTGAGCCCTTGAACGAATCCGGGGCCAGCACCACCCGCTTCGAGCCGGCGTCAGTCGACGTCATCGGGGTGGGGTCCCGTGCGCTGATCCCGATTCAGGGCCGAGATCGCGTCCATCTCCGCGGCGGACAGCCGGAAGTCGAACACATTCGCGTTCTGCCGCATCCTGTGCACCGCAGAAGATTTGGGCAGTGGAATCGTCCCGATCTGCAGATGCCAGCGAAGCACGATCTGCGCGACCGACACACGGTGCCGGGCGGCCAGCGCCGCCAGGAGTGCGCGGTCGTTCAGGTGCCCCCTCGCCAGCGGCGCCCACGCCTGGGTGCGGATGCCCATCGACCGGTGCAGATCCGTCAGCGCGGACTGCGTGAGCAGCGGGTGCAGTTCGATCTGATTGACCGCCGGGGTGATCGTCGCGATCTCCGCGAGCCGCTCGAGCTGTTCGGGCTGGAAGTTCGACACGCCGATCGCCCGCACCCGTCCGTCGTAGTACAGCTTTTCGAGTGCCCGCCACGTCTCCAGGTACTGTCCGCGGCTCGGTGCCGGCCAGTGGATCAGGCACAGGTCGATGCGGCCGAGTTTCGCCGCACTCGCCTCGAACGCGTCCAGTGTCTGCTGGTAGCCCTGGTCCTCGTTGGAGATCTTGGTGGTCACGAAGATCTCGTCCCGATCGACGTCCGCCCGGGCCAGCGCCGCGCCGAGAGAGGCCTCGTTGCCGTACATCGGGGCCGTGTCGAACGCGCGGTAGCCGGCGGACAGCGCGTGGGACACCGTGGAACCCATGTCCTCGTCGGGGATCGTGAAGAGGCCGAACCCGAGCGCGGGCATCGTGACGGTGTTGTTCAACGTGACCGAGGGAACGGTCGCCAGGCTCGTCATGTGATCGAGTACCCGCCGTCGACGGGCAGGACCACCCCGGTGACGTACCGCGCGGCGTCGGAGACCAGGAACAGCACGACGTCGGCGACGTCGTCGCCGTCGGCGAACCGTTGCAACGGGATACGGCTCAGCTTCTGGGCGCGGAAGTCTTCCTGCCCCAGCACGTCCGCCGTCATCGGCGTTTCGATGTAGCCCGGCGAGACGGTGTTGACGCGCACGCCGTGGGGGCCGAGTTCCACGGCCAGTCCCTTGCCTAGCTGAGTCAGTGCGGCCTTCGTCGCGCCGTAGGGAACGATCCCCGGGACAGCGCGATCCGCGGACAGCGACGCAATGTTCACGATGCTGCCGCGGGCGTCGACCAGGGACTTGGCCGCCTGCCGCGTCAACCGGTAGGCCGCCGACAGGTTGACGTCCAGGAGACGTTCCCACCCGTCCTCGTCCACGTCGATCGCGGTGGTCCGCAACTGGATCCCGGCCGCGTTGATCAGGATGTCGAGGCGCCCCGACAGCTGCTGGGCGAGGTCGACGGCGCGCGCACCGAACTCGGGGTCGGTGAGGTCGCCGCAGAGACCGTGTCCGCCGAACTCCGCGGCGACGTCGGTGACCTTCGGGTCGGCGTCGACCGCCACCACGAGTGCCCCGCTCCGGGCGAGGGCCCGGGCGATCGCCGAACCGATCCCACCGGCCGCACCGGTCACGATGGCGGTCTTCCCCGACAGATCGACCGAGTTGGTGGGTTGTGCAACGCCGCTCATGCCGCGGCTCCCTTCAGTACTGCCCGGCTGATGATGAGCCGCTGCATTTCGCTGGTTCCTTCGTAGATCTTCGTGATGCGGGCGTCGCGGTAGAGGCGCTCGACCTCGTATCCGCGGATGAAGCCGTTGCCGCCGAACACCTGCACGGCGGCGTCGGCGTGGCGCACGCATCCCTCGGACGCGTAGAGCTTGGCCATCGAGCACAGCGTCTCGGCGTCCGCTGCCCCCGTGTCGAGTGCCCGCGCCGCCTCGACCGACAGCGCGGTGCCGGCCCGCAGTTCGGTGGCGACGGTGGCGAGGGAGAAGGAGATGCCCTGGTTGGCGGAGATCGGCTTGCCGAACTGGCTGCGGTCGAGGGACTGCCGGGTGGCGGCGTCCAGTGCGGCGCGGCTGATGCCGAGGCTCAGGCCCGAGATGCCGAGACGGCCCTTGGCCAGCACCTTCATCATGTAACCGAAGGCCTTGCCTTCCTCGCCGAGGAGGGCGTCGGCCGGCAGTTGGACGGAGTCGAACACCAGCCCGCCGACCTGCGAGGCCCGCTGGCCCATCTTGTGTTCGTGGTACGCGCGGCTGACACCGGGCTGGTCGACGTCCACCAGGAAGACGGAGATGCCGCCGCGCTTCCCCAGTTCGGGGTCGGTGACGGCGAGGACGACCGCGAAGTCCGCGACGGGGGCGTTGTGGATGTAGATCTTCTCACCGGTGAGCACCCAACCGTCACCGTCCCGCACCGCCCTTGTCGTGATCGATCCGAGGTCGGATCCGGATCCCGGCTCGGTGAGCGCGTAGGCGCAGCGCTTCTCGGCGGTGAGCATCGGGCGCAGGTACTGCTCCCGCTGCTCGGGTGTGCCGTAGTTGCCGAGCAGGCTGCCGAGGATCTCGACGAGGCCGCACTGGTCGGCCACCGACGCGTACCCGTAGGACAGCGACTCCATGACGAACAGGTAGTCGAGGGCGGTGCCGCCGAAGCCGCCGAACTTCTCGGGCACCGTGATGCCGAAGAGCCCGATCTTGCCCATCTCCCGGTAGATCTCTTCGGGGAATCGTTCGGTCTCATCCAGCTCGGTGGCGACCGGACGGATCCGTTCGTCGACGAACTCGGCGACGAGCTTGCGTTCGTCGGCGCCGAGCACCGACGAGGGAATGACGCTGTTTCCGGTTGACATGTAGTTCTCCTCAGATGTGTACGGCGACGGGGGCGAACAACCCCGCGTCCATCACGCGTGGGTTCTTGATGATCGGACGGAATCCCATGTGCGGCACAATGTCCCGATCGATGTCGATGCCGGGTGCTATCTCGGCGAGTTCGAGGCCGTCCCGGGTGAGGACGAAGACGGCGCGTTCGGTGACGTACACCGCCTCACGTCCCTCACGGACGGCGAGAGCGCCGGAGTAGGTGACCTGATCGACGCGGTCGACGAACTTGGGCACCGAGCCTTCGCGCCGGATCACCAGTTCTCCCCCGACGATCGCGACGTCCAGGCCGCGGGCGGTGAACGTTCCGCAGAACACGGCGCGCGGCGAGTTCTGGGAGATATCGATGAACCCGCCCGGTCCGACGATTCCGCCGCCGATCTTGCTGACGTTGACGGCGCCGGTGGAGTCGACCTCGGCCATACCCAGGCAGCTGACATCGAGCATGCCGCCCGAGAACAGATCGAACTGGGTGGTCGACGAGTGCACGACCTTCGGTCCTCGCGCGGCCCCGAACAGGTCGCCGGAGACGGGGATGCCGTCGATCAGCCCCTGCTCGATGGCAAGTGTGATGTCGTCCAGGCGATCCTGTTCGGCGAGCGCGTCCACGACCAGCGCGGACACCCCGAAGCCGACGTTCAGGACGTCGCCGTCCCGGACCTCGGCGGCCGCCCGCCGGGCGATCAGCATGCGGATCGGGTCGTGGTTCGTGGCGCCGAAACCGGAGTTCGCCGCATCGCCGGAGAGTTCCGGATCGAATTCGCCCGCGTACGTCTGCCATTGGGCCGGCGCGTGCACGACGTCGTCCACGAGGACCGCCGGGATGTGCACGAGCCGCGGATCGATCGGCCGGTCCAGCAGGTTCTTCACCTGCACGATGACCCGGCCGCCGCTCGCCTTCGCCGCCTGAGCGACGGCCAGCGCGTCGAGTTGAGCCGCCTCGCCCGAGCACGTGACGTTCCCGGACGGGTCGATGGAATCGCCGCGGACGATGGCCACGTCGACGGGAAACGGCTTGTAGCGCAGGTACTCGCGGCCGTCGAGCGTCAGGAGTTCGACGAGGTCCTCGGTGGCGGACGGCGTGAACTTGCCCCCGCCGTGCCGCGGGTCGACGAACGTGTCGAGACCGGTCGCTGTGATGAGGCCCGGCCGGCGCGCGCCGATCTCCCGCAGCAGCTGACTGATCGCGCCGCCGGGCCACGCGTACGCCTCGATCTCGTCGTTGCGGACGAGGTCGATCATGGTCGGCGACCACGTCCAGTGCCCGCCGACGACCCGCTTGACCATGCCCTTGTGCGCGAGGTGGTTGGTTCCGCGGCTCACCCGGTCGCCGATGCCGAGGGCGTGCACGATCGTGAGGTCCCTCGGCGATCCGGTCGCGAGGAAGCACTCCTCCAGCGCCTTCAGGACGGTGTCCGGTTCGAGGATTCCGCCGCCCGAACCGGTGAGGGCGATCGTTGATCCTGGCGCGATGTCGCTCACGGCTCGGGTCGCGGTGGTCAGTGTCCAGCGCCTCGAGGCGGCACCCGTTCCGGGCTGTGTCATATCCGCTCCTGTAAATGCTTACATTCTGCCAATCGGCCCATGAACGCTATGGACCTCGGTGATTGACACAGTATATTGTGAGCTGCACAACATCAAGAAAACGATTACAGGAGATTTCATGGCCTCGATCCTGCTGCCCGATCGCCACGGTTCGCCCACGACTCTCGCGTGGAACGCACCGGCACGGCTGGACACCCGGTCCACCCCGCCGACCAGCAGGGCGGTGTACGCGGCCGCGCATGTGGTCGCCGATCCGCTGCGGGCGTCGGCGGAGAATGCCGCGGACCAGATCGACTGGGACGCGACCCTGCACCTGCGCCGCGACCTGTGGTCGCTGGGCCTCGGGGTGGCCGAGTCGATGGACACCGCCCAGCGCGGCATGGGGCTGGATTGGGCCGCGGCGAAGGAACTCGCCGTCCGCACGCTCACCGACGCGAAGTCGGTCGGCGGGAAGGTGGTAGTGGGTGTGGCCACCGATCAACTGAAGACCGACAACCCCTCGCTCGACGAGATCCGCGACGCCTACCTCGAACAGGTGGAGGCGATCGAATCCGCGGGCGGTGAGGTGGTGCTGATGGCGAGCAGGCACCTCGCCCGCGCCGCGACCGGTCCCGACGACTACCTCGCCGTGTACGACGCCGTGCTGTCGGCGGCCACCCGCCCGGTGGTCCTGCATTGGCTGGGTTCGGTGTTCGATCCCGCCCTGGACGGCTACTGGGGATTCGCGGATTCGGGCGCGGCCATGGACACCGTGCTGCAGATCATCGACGCGCACGGGGACACCGTGCGCGGCATCAAGGTGTCCCTGCTCGACCCGGCGCTCGAGATCGCCCTGCGTGAGCGGATGCCCGCCGGGGTGCGGGTGTTCACCGGCGACGACTACAACTACGTCGGCCTGATCGCCGGCGACGGCACCCACACCAGCGACGCCCTCCTCGGTGCGTTCGCCGCGCTCGGACCGTTCGCCTCCGCCGCGTTCGCGCGGTTGGACGACGGCGACGAGCAGGGCTTCCGGAACATCTTGGGCCCCACCGAAACCCTGAGCCGGTTGCTGTTCGCCGCCCCGACGCAGTTCTACAAGGTCGGCGTCGCCTGGTTGGCGTACCTGAACGGCAAGCAGGAGCACTTCCGGATGATCGGCGGCTTCGAGACCGGCCGCAGCCTCACCCACCTGGCCGAACTGGTCCGCGCCGCCGACGCGATCGGGCTGTTCACCGATCCCGACTTCACCGCCACCCGCGCCGCCGCCTACTTCGCCGTGCACGGAATCCACTGACATGGACCTCGCGCACTGCAGTCTCAACTCCGTCACCGTCAAGGGTGCCGGCCTCACCGAGGTCGCCGACCTCGCTGCGCAGTGGGGATTCGGCGGCGTCGGCCTGTGGCGGGACGTCCTCGACGGCGTGGATCTGGTGGACGCGTCGGCCCGGCTCCGGCAGTCGGGTCTGCGCGTCACCAGCGTCTGCCGGGGCGGAATGTTCCCGCAACCGACCGCCCGGCTGCGGCGAGAAGCCACGGCCGACAACCGAGTGGCGGTCGATCAGGCGCACGCCCTCGGCGCCGACTGCCTCGTGCTGGTCTGCGGCGCCGCTCACGGCGACCTCGCCGACGCGCGGCGGCAGGTCCGGGACGGCATCGCCGAACTCGAGCCGTACGCCCGCCAGTCGGGGGTGCGGCTCGCGGTCGAGCCGATGCACCCGATGATGGCGTCGAGTCGTTCGGTGATCACCTCACTGAGCGAGGCCAACGACCTGGTCGAGGCGATTGGATCCGACATCGTCGGGATCGCCCTCGATTCGTATCACGTGTGGTGGGACGCAGCGCTGCCGCAGCAGATCACAAGGGCAGGCGAACGCCTGTTCTCGGTGCAGTTGGCCGATTGGGTCACCCCGATCCACGGCGAACTCAGCAGCCGCGGCATGCCCGGCGAAGGGTGCATCGACCTGACCGGATTCGTCGCCGACTGCAGGAACACCGGCGGCTACGCGGGGCTCGTGGAGGTCGAGATCCTCAGCGACCGCTGGTGGGCCGCAGACCCGAAAGACGCGGTCCACGCCGCGGCGAACGGCCTTGCCGCCGTCTGAAAACCCGGCTCAACGCGAGGCGGGCCCCGTCGACTCGCGAATGACGACGTCGGCGGGGATCAGCGGCGGAGACGTGGTGGCCTCGTTGTTCAGGGCCGCGCGCATCAGCGACCACGCCTGGTCGCCCAGGTCGATCTTCGGGCTGACCACCGTGGTCAGGCGCGGCGCCAGGTGGCGCGCCATGTCGATGTCGTCGAAGCCGGTGACCGAAATGTCCTCGGGGACGCGGAGTCCGCGCTCACGCAGTTTCGAGATGACGCCCAGCGCGGTCAGGTCGTTGAAGCAGACGAGAGCGGTCGGCTCGTGCGTGAGTGCTTCTTCCACCACGTCGTAGCCACCCTCGATGGTGCCGTCCGACGGCACCGCCGTCGCCTCGATCCCGAGCACCTTCGCCATTTCGATGGCCCGCCACCGCTCGCGGTTCTGCCAGGCCAGATCCGAGCCCTTCACGTAGACGATCCGGCGATGGCCGAGCTTCGCGAGATGCCCGCACAGCTGCATCATGGGGGTGAAGTTGTCGACGGCCACCATGGGGAGATCGACTTCCAACTCGACCCGGTTGACGAGCAGGACGGGAGTCGACTGCTTCGCGAGTTCCTTCAGGCCACTCGTCGGAATCCTCGACGAGAGCAGCACGAGGCCGTCGACCTGGCCGAGCAGGTCGAGTGCGGTGGCGAGTTCGTCGGCCGCGTCACCGGAGTAGTCGGCGACGAGCATGCGGTACCCGTCGGCGGTGGCGCCGTGGTGCATCTGCTTGACGACGTCGAAGAAGTACGCGTTCGCCAGGTCCGGCAGGATCACGCCCATGTTCCTCAGCGACCCGAGGACGAGTCCGCGGGCGGCGGTGCTGGGCCGGTAGGACAGCTCATCGGCGACCTTGTGGACCCGGGCCGCGAGGTCCGGGGTCACCGACGAGCTGCCGCTCATGACACGGGAGACGGTGGCGATCGACACCCCGGCTGCCTTCGCTACGGTATTGATCGTGACGCGACGGCTCGCGGGCACTCGGGTCTGATCAGCCATAGCTGCCTCTACATCTCTCGTCGCCATTGCTACCGTCTACCACCTCGGTGGGTGGAAACGCTTACAGCGTATCGCGAAGACGGCCCCGGATCACGCGGACGCTCACTCCGTGCGCAACAAGGCGCGCGTTCCGAGCAGTTTCCGCGACGTCAGCAGCACCTTGACGTGCTTGCTGCCGTTCGATTCGAGTTCCTCGACCGCGCGGCCGAACTCGTCCAGCGGGAACGTCGCGGTGTGCAGCGGTGACGCGTCCACCTTCCCCGATTCGAGTAGTTCGGCCGCCTCGACGAAATCCTGACGGACGTAGTTCCGGCAGGCCACGACGGACAGTTCGCGGGCGTAGAGCGCGCTGTAGTCGAGGGTCAGTTCGTGCCCGGGTTTCGCGGACGCGATCGCGACGTACCGGCCGCCCGGAGCGAGGACCCGCAGCGCCAGCCGAGACGACTCGTCGGTGCACACCGTGTCGTAGACCAGGTCGACCGCGTCAGTCCGGTCCCGGAGCCAGCCCTCGAGCGCGGCCCCCGAGTCCGTCGTGAAGTCGCTCATCCCGCACGCCAGGGCGGGCTGCTCACGTTCGGAGTAGCGATCGACACCGAACACCCGGACGCCCCGACTCCTGGCCACCAGCGTGGTCGCGAGACCGATCGCACCGGTCCCGACGACCAGCGCGCTGTCCCCCTCCGACGCGCCGCCGCGCCGGACCACGTGAACTCCGACGGCGAGCGGTTCGACGAGCGCCCCGAAACGGTCCAGCACCGAGTCGCTCACGGGCACGCATTGCGTCTCGGGAACGACGAACTCCTCGCTGAAACACCCGCGTGGGTCGGACAGGCCGAACACGCGGATGCTCGGGCAGTTGTTGATCCGGCCGTCGCGGCACGCGCGGCATCGGCCGCAGCCCGTGGTCGGGTAGACCATCACCGGCTGACCGACCGTGAGACTCGTGCCCGGACCCACCCGCGACACACGTCCCGCGCATTCGTGGCCGAGCACCGTCGGATATGCGGCGACGGCGTTCCGGCCGCGCAGATGCGACAGGTCACCGCCGCAGATCCCGGCCGAGTCGAGTGCGACGAGCACCTCCCCCTCGCCGGGCGCCGCGACGTCACCGTGATCGAGGCGATACTCGTTCGGACCGTCGACCCGAATACTCAACACTGACATGCACTTTCCCTTTCCTCGGAGACAGTGACCGGCATCGTGCCGGCCGCGGCTGACCGGTAGGCGGCGTCGATCACCGCTTGCACGGGCAGCCCGGACCGGGCGTCGGACAGCGGTGCCGCACCTGCCGCCCAACTGGTGAAGACGTCGTCGTACAGCGACCGGAACCACGCCGTCATCGACAATGGGTCCGGGCCGGACGCGTCGACGGAACCGTCGACGACCCGGCGGACCCCGTCGCCGATCTGGACGAGCGAATCCCCCACCAGCCGCAGCTGTCCCGCGTCGCCGTAGAGGTGAATCGTCTCGGCACCGCCCGGCCACGCGGCCGTGCTCGCCGTCACCGACGCCGCATGCGTGCCGTGGTCGATCAGGAGGTGAATCGTGTCCTCGGCCTCGAGCCGGCCTCGGCTGGTGGAAGCCGCGGCCACGACACTGCGCGCCCGACCGGCCAGCGACAGGTACAGGTCGAGGGTGTGGATGGCCTGGGTGATCAGCACTCCGCCGCCGTCGCGGTCCCAGGTCCCGCGTCCGGCCTCGGCGTAGTAGGAGTCGGGGCGCCACAGCGGGACGGTGACGGTCGCCGAGCGGAGGGCGCCGATCGCTCCGTCCGACAGAAGCTGCCGGGCGCGACGCGCCGCCTCCTTGTAGCGGTGTTGCAGTGTGACCGCCGCCCGCACGCCGGACCGCTCGGCGACGTCGACGATCGCCTGCGCATCGTGCAACGACGCGGCCAGCGGTTTGTCGATCACCAGGTCCAGGCCGCGCTCGGCCAGTGCCGACGCGACGGCCAGGTGACTCGACGGCGGCGTGACCACCACCGCCGTGTCGGCGTCCAGGTCCGCTGCCGCGTCGACGTTCGGGAGTATCCGTGCCTCCGGTGCCAGCCGGCGTGCGGCCGCCGCCCTCGTCTCGTCGCGCGTCACCACACCGACCACGTCGGCGCCGACAGCCCGGAGCGCCGTGAGGTGTGCGGCGCTCGCGAGCCCGGCGCCGACCACCACGACGCGACGGGTCACGGTGCGACCTCGACGGACGTGCGCGAACCCACGCTCCGGCCGAGGGTCTCGGGAAGCAGGGCGATGCCGATCAGCCCGACCACGCTCAAGCCCATGAGGTAGCTCGCGACGAGCCAGGGCGTCCCGCCCGCGACGGCGACGAGGGCGGTGGCGACCAGCGGGATCGTGCCGCCGACCACGGCGGCCGGGATCTCCCTGGAGATCGCGATGCCGCTCCACCGGATCTTGGTGGGAAACAGTTCGGAGAGCAGTGCACCGCCCGGACCGGACGTCGTGCCCTGGACGAGGCAGATGCCGAGGATCAGTGCCAGTCCGACCATCCACGGCGACCGCGTGTCGAGCATCATGAACATCGGGAACGGGAAGATGATGCCGAAGATCGCGCCGGACAACAGGACCGGCTTGCGGCCGACTTTGTCGGCCAGTCGGCCGAATCCGATGATGACGGGGATGGCGCAGAACTCGGCGACGATCAATCCGATCAGGGCCTGGGTGGAATCGACGCCGAGGGTCTTGGTCACGAACGAGAGCGCGAAGACCTGCATGACGTAGGCCCACGGAATCACGAAGCTGAACAGGGCAAGTCCGCACAGGATCTGCCGCCAGTGGTTGCGGACCGCCTCGACCAGCGGCGCGCGGTCGACCTCGCCGTGCTGCGCGGCCTCCTCGAACACGGCGGTCTCGTTCACCTTCAACCGCAGATAGCCGGCGACGAGAACGATGACGGCGCTGGCCAGGAACGGAATACGCCAGCCCCAGGACAGGAACTGGTCGTCGGGCATCAGCGTGAGCAGTGCGAAGATCATGGTGGCGCCGCCGGTCCCGACGTAGATCGCGGCTCCCGGATAGGCGCTGGAGAGAGCGCGGCGGGCGCTGTCCGTGGATTCGGTGACCATCGTGATCGCCCCGGCGAACTCGGCGCCCGCGCCGGCGCCCTGGAACAGGCGAAGGACGATCAGGAGAATCGGCGCCCAGATTCCGATCGCGTCCGCGGTGGGCAGCGCCCCGATCAGCGTCGTCGAGGCGCCCATGACGAGCAGGGTCATGAGGAGCATCGGCTTGCGACCGAGCCGGTCGCCGAAGTGCGCGAACACCAGCCCACCGATCGGGCGGGCGCCGAGCCCGACGGCGAACGTCCCGAAGGCGGCCATCGTGCCGGCGAGGGATCCCGCACCGGGGAAGTAGAGCGGCCCGAAGACGAGGGCAGCGGCGAGGCCATAGAGCGTGAAGTCGTACCACTCGATCACGGTTCCCGCCGCGCTCGCCTTGATCACCCGGCGGCGCTGCTGCCCTGCCGACCCGTGTGGCACCGCGGTCGACCGCTCGGTGCCGAGTTCGGTCATGCCCATCGAGAACTCCTGACTGTGAAGGGAAACTGCCGGAACCCGACTACTATGACCCACGTCACCGAATTTGTAAACGCTTTCTCAGCTACGCGGACGGATTCCCGTTTCCACAGTTCACAGCAAAATACTCGACGTTTCCCGACTAGTACCGGTCAGATACCGCTTTCATGTTGGGCACCGGGCCGTGACCGGCCCCGCGGTCAGGCGGTACCCATGTCTGCCGATCGCCAGTGCTCGGGTCTGAGGTAGATCGCGACCTGCTCGCCGAGTTCGGCCCGGGCGAAATCGAGGTAGCCGTCGACCTTTTCCGGCGCGAGGTAGCGCTCGGTGATCTCCCGCAGCTGGGCGTCGGTTCCCGTGACGGTGCGCGTCACCGCACCCTCGACGGAGACGTATCGGACGGTGGGGGCGACGCGTTCGACCATCATCGTGAATCGCCCGGCCGCCTCGATGAGGCGCGCCTTCTCCGAACCGGCGCCGGTCAGCACCCACAGATCACCGCCCGGGGCGTACTGATACCAGATCGGGACCGTCAGAGGTCCGCGGCCCTCACCGGCGGAGACCGACAGCGCCGCGATGTGCGGCTCGGACAGGAACTGTTCGCGCTCGGACACAGACAATGGCATGACCTCGACGATAGGAGCCCCCACCGACAGATTCCGGAGCCCCGCGGCGGCGCGGCGGACCGATGGAATGGAACCTGGCGGTGCGAAACGGTTAGATGGACCTAGGTTCCGGACAGTGCAGCGTCGTACGTCGAAGTGAACGGAGACACAGATGCCAGGCCCAGTCGCGAGATTGGCACCCCAAGCAGTCCTCACTCCGCCCAGCCCTGCCTCGCTGTTCCTGGTGCTCGTCGCCGGGGACTCCGACGACGACCGCGCGACGGTGTGCGACGTGATCTCCGGGATCGACGGACCGCTCAAGGCGGTGGGATTCCGCGAACTCGCCGGCTCACTGTCGTGCGTGGTCGGTGTCGGTGCGCGGTTCTGGGACCGCGTGAGCCCGTCGTCGACACCGGCGCACCTGCATCCGTTCGTCCCGCTGTCCGGGCCGGTCCACAGCGCGCCCTCCACCCCGGGTGACGTCCTGTTCCACATCAAGGCCGCCCGCAAAGACCTGTGCTTCGAACTGGGCCGCCAGATCGTCTCCGCGCTGGGCTCCGCCGCCACCGTGGTCGACGAGGTGCACGGCTTCCGCTACTTCGACTCCCGCGACCTCCTCGGATTCGTCGACGGCACCGAGAATCCCACCGACGACGACGCCGCGGACGCCGCACTGATCGGCGACGAGGATCCCGACTTCCGCGGCGGCAGTTACGTGATCGTGCAGAAGTACCTGCACGACATGAGTGGGTGGAGCACGCTGAGCACCGAGGAACAGGAACGGATCATCGGGCGCACCAAGCTCGAGAACGTCGAACTCGACGACGACGTCCAGCCCGGCAATTCGCACGTCACACTCAACACCATCGTCGACGACGACGGCGTCGAACACGACATCCTGCGCGACAACATGGCATTCGGCAGCCTCGGCGAGGCCGAGTACGGCACCTACTTCATCGGGTACGCCAAGGATCCCGCCGTCACCGAGCTGATGTTGCGGCGCATGTTTCTCGGCGAGCCGCCCGGCAACTATGACCGCATCCTCGACTTCTCCACGGCGGCCACCGGCACGTTGTTCTTCGTGCCGAGCCGGGACGTGCTCGAATCGCTCGGCGACGAGCCGGCCGACGCGGAGTCGGCGCCCGACGACCCGGTCGAGCCCGCCGCGGCCGGCCCGTACGACCTGTCCCTGAAAATCGGTGGTCTCAAAGGAGTATCGCAATGAGTGATTCGAGCAATCTGCACCGCAACCTGGCGCCCGTCACCGAGGTTGCCTGGCAGCAGATCGGCGAAGAGGCCGCCCGCACGTTCAAGCGGCATGTCGCGGGGCGGCGTGTCGTCGACGTCGCGGGACCGTTCGGATACTCCTACTCGGCCCACAACCTCGGCCGCGTCACCCCGATCAAGACGTCGGACAGCAGGATCCGGGCGCAGCAGCGGCAGGTGGACCCGCTCGTCGAACTCCGGTTCCCGTTCACCCTCAGCCGCGCCGAGGTCGACGACGTCGCCCGGGGTTCCCTCGACTCCGACTGGCAGCCCGTCAAGGACGCCGCGAAGGCCGTCGCGTTCGCCGAAGACCAGTCGATCTTCCAGGGATTCGACGAGGCGGGGATCCGCGGACTCGGACCGTCCAGCGACAACCCGGTTCTCAGTCTGCCGGAGGATCCGCTGCTGATCCCCGACGCCGTCGCCTCCGCACTGTCGGCGCTGCGACTCGCCGGTGTCGAGGGACCGTATTCGGTGGTGCTCGACGCCGACGCGTACACCGCGGTCAGCGAGACCCGCGACGAGGGACATCCCGTGTTCCACCACCTGCGCGACCTGGTCACCGGCGACATCATCTGGGCACCCGCCATCAGCGGCGGGTACGTGCTGTCCACTCGCGGCGGCGACAACCAGCTGACCCTCGGCACGGACCTGTCGATCGGCTACGACAGCCACACCGCCACCGATGTGACGCTCTACCTCGAAGAGACGTTCACGTTCGCCTCGCTCACCGCGGAGGCGGCAGTCGTCCTCGCACGCTGACGCACGCCGGGGTCGTCAGCCGCCGAACAGCAGGTACAGCCCACCGAAGGTGTACGTGACCATCGTGAACAGCAGTGCCAGCTGCCCGGTCAGCTGATGACCCCGCGGCAGGACCCGCACGGATTTGTCGTGTGCCGCAATCACTCCGAGGACGTGTCCGGCGAGGACGCACAGCACCTTGATCGATGCCGTCGCGGCCGGATGCTCGGACAGCACGTACCAGACGTCGGCGTCGCCGAGCCCCAGCGGGTTCCATCCCCGCCCCATCGGGTCGGCCAGCAGGATCACCGTCGCCTGCCCCTTCTCCACCAGATACGTCAGATAGTGGGCGAAGACGTAGCCGATGATGATCGGGATCAGCGAATGCGACAGCAGCCCGGGGAGAGCGGAGCGCTGCTCCGGCCGTAGTCCGCCCGCGGCCCGCGAGGCCACCCAGAACGACACCCCGACGAAGCCGATGAACACCAGCAGCCCCGCCGTGCGCACGAGAGTGGCGCCGATCGGCGAACCGATTCCGTCCACCAGCCGTGACCACCACGGGAACGCCGAGAAACTGTCGAAGGCCGTGGATCCCAGCAGCGTTGCCATCAGCGCGACCGAGCCGGCACGGACGGGCATCGATCCCAGGTGGTCCAGCGGATTGCGCAGCACGATCCGGCCGTCGTGCCGATCCCGGCTCAGCGGAGACAACCGCGACGCCAGCGTGCTGTACACCTCGAACGGATCGCCCCGCTCACACCAGCGTTCGCCGCACGCGAAGGCCCCGGCCGTCGTGACCACGACGTAGACCAGCAGCCAGGTGCGCACGGCGGCAACGGAACCCGGGTCGCCAGAGGCGAGCTCGAGCCAGACGAAGGCGAACAGTCCCGCGACCGCGGGCCAGTAGCCCCACGAGTTGCGGTACCGCGCATTGCCTTCTGCCGGCGAGCGCCCGATCGCCGCGCACACCGATCGGTGTACCGTGCGGACCGGGGAGAGCACCCGCCACACCGGGCCGAACGCCAGCGACGCCGCGACCAGTCCCACCCAGAGCAGCACGTAGAACACGCCCGGCAGTGCATTCTCCGACGATGCCGCGGGTCCGAAGAACGCCGCGAGGGCCACCCACACCGCGAGCACCACACCGAACGCCGCCAGCACGTTCCGCGTGATCGGCGCGTCGGCGAACCGCGTCACCCAGCCCGGCAACCTCCGCCCGGGACTGTCCGGATCCAGTTTCGGGGTGCGCCACGCGAACGCCAGGACCACGAAAGACACGGTGAGCGCCCAACTCGCCCCGATCAGCGCATACGTGAACGGAATCGGAAGGTCGGTGGATCCACCGAGGCCGTGCGCGAGAACAACGGTCATGGACGCACGAGCAGGGTGGCCACCGTCTTACCCGTGTCGTGCAACTCCACCGCCACCTGGCCCGGAACGTCCACGGAGAACTGGGTTTCCTGCGTTCCGGGGTGAATCTCGAACGAATGTTCCGGCACGGCGTGCACGTGCAGTTCGTCGGCGGCGTCGCTCTCGATCCGCACGGTGACGGTCTCCCCCACCGTGGCCTCGATGCGCTCGTTGCTCGGTGTGACCGAGCCGCTGTCGATCACGACGTCGATCACGACACCGTCCTCCGTTGCCGGAGTGTCGTTGTCGCCTCCACAGCCCGACACCAGGGTGACGACGACAGCAGGTACCACGACAACTCCGGCCAACCGCCTGATCACCTAAAGATGTTTCGGTAATAGGGTGTGTCGTTGCGCGTGATTCGCACCGTGCTGCTTGATCATTGATGAATGGCAGGGAAGGAAACCGGGTCGGGCGAGAGCGCGGATGCCCGGAAAGTCAAGCAGCG